>JAHISX010000050.1 GCA_018817915.1 Bacillota bacterium | reverse complement strand
TCCATGAAGTAGGATACTCAATAATATTACTTTCATTACTCTTAGATTTTCTTCTAACAAGAATACTACCTAATAATCCGCTTAACCAATTCATATTTTTTTACCTTTAGTTTTTATTTCTTTTGCATGTTTTTGTATTTTCCAAAGAACTGCGCCTTTTGCAAATATCGTACAGTCTTCGAATTTAAATTGATATTCCTTTATTTCATCATATCTAAAAATTAGTTTAAATGTGTATCTGGTATCACTGCCACCGTATTCGTCAAGACCTACAACAATGGCTTGAGATGACGAAAAACTAAACTCACCAGTCCCGGTGACTTCTGATTGTTTCGGAACACTTAGTGCGAAATCAGAATAAAACGTTCTACTTTGATACTCACCTTTAGTTTTAAATGCATGCATTTTTGCATTAGTGAGTCTATTTCCATTTTCATCTTCTATTTGCAAAAAAACTTCAGTGAATAATCTTTCAATCTTGGAATAGTTTTTAATAACAATCTCAAGTTTTCCTGGATCTTGATTGTTAATAAATAGTTGTTTATCTCTGAGGATAATTTCGATAGGAGAAATCCTGTTAGTGTAGATACTTTCAAAAACACCTCTGATCCAAATTTCTTATAGAGGTTAATTAAATACTTTAGATTAGTAATATCATAGTTTCCATTTTTTTCTGATATGTGTGAAAGTGATTTGCCTCTTAACACATAGTCTTCACACATCTTTAGTCTGTCTTCAAATGTTAATCTCATAATAAAAAGACTCCTTTGTTTAAGATCAGGTATCATTATTATACCTTTTCTCCAACTTTTCGGAGTCATTTCATTCTTATATGTGTTGCATGACCTATTTTGATACAATTACACACCCCTAGTAGAATTTAAACACCCCTAGTGATTTTTACGCACCCCTGCTAAAAGTTACGTATCCCTAGAGAAAAAAGTTGAGAACCTTTTGCTTATCTAGGCATATGTCAGTTGATGTATTTCAAAATAATTGCAGAAAATCAATAAATTTAAATTTATCTATTCAACAATTATGCACTTTTTCTTGTTCACCATAATAATTTTATCGTATTTATTTTTGTTCTCCTCTATAATTACATGACTAACATTGATCACAGTAACTCCATTTAAAGCAAACAAACTATTTTCAATATCCATTGCTCTTTGACGATCAAGAGACGCAAACGCTTCATCCAGAAAAATTATATTTGCTTTTATTAAAAGCCCCCTAGCAATAGCAATTCTGCTTTTTTCTCCACCAGAGATGTTTTTACCGTTATCTAATATTAATCGGTTTATCCCATCAGTATGTTCTTCAACAAATTCATTCAATCCTGCACGATTAATTGCATCGCACAGTTCTTCATTTGAATACTCTTTATATAAAGTCATATTGTTTTTAAATGTATCTTCAAACAAAAATATTTGTTGTTCGATATTTGATATTTTCGAAAAATAATCAAACTTCATGATGTCTTGAAGTTCAATTCCATCGACAAGAATTTTTCCTGCTTGCGGTGGAAAGTATTTTCTTAATAAACGTAGTAAAGTAGATTTTCCTCCACCACTTGGACCTATAATGAGATATTTTTTCCCTTTTTCAAATTTGAGATTAATTGTATCTAAGATTAATTTATCTCCATATGAAAATGAAACACCTCTAAACTCAATTGAATCTTGTAGTCCGTTAAAAGAGGTATTTTCTTCATATACATAGTGGTTAACTAAAGTATCTTCAATCCTGTTAAAAAGCGCTTTAACAGAAATCATTCTAGGAATTGCTTCTGAGAATTGTGCAATAGGTTTTGTAATATTATCAATATTTGTTACGATCACAACAACTCCAGAGAATAAAATCACTCCTTTAATTGTTAAAAAACATACAGCAAGCATTAACCCCATAAATAAAACTCCACTATTTACATTTTGAATCGCGTAAATATAGGACATAATTCTATCTATTACATACTTTTTATCTTGAATTTTTTTACTTTCTAAATTGTATGATGCTATTACTTTGCTCTCCAAATTATTTGTTTTTATAATGTTAAATGCTGATAGTATTTCTTTGATGAAACCACCATAAGAAGACATCATTTCGCTACGTTCTTTATGATGTTTTTTTATCGGTTTTGTCGCAAAAATAGATATTATTGCGTTGAGCAATACCATTGCGACACCAATAAGAAATATAACAGGACTAATCAAAGTAATGATCAATATTGAAGTTGTAAAAGCAATAAAAGCTTCAATTACCTCAAATATTTGTTCAACGTAGTCTTTTTCAATAGTGTTAAAATCATTTGTTAGTGCTGATATATATAGTGCATTATTATCTTGTTGAAACTCGCTAATATTCTTCTGAAAGACAGATTTAATATAGCCTTCTTTCATTTCTATCATTATTTTTTTGACTGCTGTTCCTTTGAAATAGACAATTAAAAGATTCGTTGGTAGCATTAGTAAAGCAAAAATCATCACAACCTTCGCGTTGTCAAAAAAACCTACCCAATCGCCTTCTAATGCACGATTAATCATGTCATAAAGTGCAAAAGCTAATTTAAAGTTGATAAATGCAAATATTAAAAGTATGAATACAGTCAAAGGAATATACTTTAGATATACAGTTCTTTTTATCATATGGTCGCCTCTGAAAAATATTGCTTTCCATCAAATTTCGCTATTTGTCCATCTTTAATTTCGAAAACTACTTCATATTGGTTCGTGATTCCTTCAAAATACTTATGGCTAATCGCAATTACTGTAGAGTCCAATTGTAGCAGTGTTTTCTCAATTTGTTCTCCAAGCTCATCATTGAGCGCTGAAGTAGCTTCATCTACAAACATGATTTCTGATTTTTTACATAATGCTCTCGCAATTGATACTCTTTGTCTTTCTCCTCCTGATAAGTTCTTTCCGTTTTCAGATATCATGGTGTGAATTCCACTCTCTAGCGTATTTAAAAATTCTTCAAGCCCGGCTTTTTTACATGCATGAATGACTTCCTCATCAGAGTAAGCTTTGAAAAGTGATACATTGTCTTTTAGACTTGCTTCAAACAAATAAACATCTTGGTAGATATATGAGACTTTTTCATTAAATGATTTCATAGAGATTAAATTCATGTTAATTCCATCTACAACGATTTCTCCTTCATAATCATCTAAAACGTGTGATAACAATTTAAAAAGTGTGCTCTTTCCAGATCCACTAGATCCTTTAATAAGGTACTTTTTACCTTTCTCCAATGTAAAATTCACAGAGTTCAAAATGGATTTATCATCATAGGAAAAACAAACATTATTTACAGTGATTCGGTTTTTAAAATCAAAAGGTAGAAGGTTATCTTCACTCGCATCATGTTCTTCTATTGAAGTGATTTTTTCATAGATTGCCTTTGATGATTTCAATACATTCAGAAGTGGTAACATAGTTACCAAAGGAAATATAGCACTTGAAGTTAGTTGAATTGTCAGCATCAACATTCCATATCCAAGCCCAACTTGAGTTTGATACATTAGAAACACAACTAAGCCAACTAAAACAAAATAACCGATTGTATTATTTGAATAGCTTTGCAGTGAAGTATATAAATTAAATCTAAATTTTCTACTTTCTAAATCATTTACTTGATGAAGGTTTTTGTTTAAGAATGCATTTTCAATGTTATTCAATTTAAGAATTTCTAATCCTGAAAATACGTTTGATGTATCAACAGTAAATTTCTCATTAGCTATTGAAACATCTTTTTGCAAAGAAACAGTCTTCTTCTCAAAAAATCTTGAAATTAACAACACAATGATTGAAACAATAAATATTATGGTTGCAATCTTCCAATTAATAAATGCCAGTATAGTAAGAGTAGATATGTAAATGCCGCAACGAAATATAAAATTAATAAGGGAAACAAAAAAAGAATTTTCAAATGTATTTACATCATTGATTAAATTAGAAACATAGACATCTCTAGATTTCTTATTGAATTCTTTGTGATTGAGATGAATAATTTTATCAAATGCTTTTATTCTTAAAGATAGCAAGACATCTCGCATATATGAAATTTGCATAAGTCTTGATGCAACATACATAATAGCGTTGATTAATAAGAACCCAATTGAAATAAGAATTACTGTTTTGAAAAAAGTCATCGAATTCCTTTCAATTGTTTCAAAAATCAATGAAATAACAACAATTTGCATCAACTGCCTTATTACAGGAAATAAACTCGCAAAAATATATAGTATAAATTTGCCTTTGTGCTCAAGAAGCATTTTTTTCATCCTTCAAATCCTCCATGTTGCGATATAAATAATTATTGACTTAATTCTATAAAAAGAATACTATTTACTATTTTTACTTGTGAAAAATTATTTGCTTTTCTAATGTTTAAGACCCATATCCCCAAATTACCGGTAAATCATGTGAATTCCATGCAGAATCCCATCCAGTGGGTTTGTCGTTGGCTTCAGCAAAAATAGTTAAATCATTACAATATTCAAATAAATATGAACCTACACGCGTAACACTCAATGGAATCGTAATACTAGTTAACCCTTTGCAATTATAAAATGCCACATCCCCAATATGCACAACATTTGAGGGAATGACAATGCTTACCAAATTCAAACAATTAGCAAAAGCATTAGATGCAATGTCTGTAACACTTACTGGAATTGAGTAGTTCGTTTCTGGTTTTCCAGCTGGATACATTATGAATACTGTTTTTTGTTTATTAAATAACACACCATCAATAGATGAATAATTATGGCTTTCATCATCAACATATATGTTTAACAAATTACTATTATTCCAAAAGGAGACAGTATCGATATTATTTACAGTTGATGAAATTGTTAGACTTATTAGATTATCACAATTTTCGAATGCATTTGGACCAATGCTAGTTATCCCTATGGGTATTGCATATGTATTAGCTGATTTTCCTTTAGGATATAAAAGTAGCATTGTTTTCTGTTTATTAAATAAAATCCCATCCTCAGATAGATAATGTTGATTTTCATTAGATACTACAATGTTAGTTAAATTAGAAACATTAAAGAAAGCTGTGGGTTCAATACTAATCACATTTGAGGACATAGAAACACTTGATAAATGAGTGCTATTTGCAAACGCGTTTTGCCCTATCGTAGTCACGCTTGAAGGTACTAAATAGTCATTTTCTTCTTTTCCAATTGGGTATGCAATGAGTAGCGTTTTGTCTTCATTATATAAGACACCATTTTCTGAAGAATAATGCTGGTTTTCTTCATCTACATTGATACCTAATAAACTATTGTTTTTCCAAAATGTATCCGATTCAATACTTACTACGCTTGAAGGGATAGTAATATTAAGTAAATTTACGCAATTTGCGAATGCATTAGATTCTATAGTGTTTACTCCAAAAGGAATAGTGATACTGACTAACGCACTACAATTATAAAATGCTGAATACCCAATGTTAGTCACACTAGAAGGTATTGTGATATTGATTAAATTATTACAATCATAAAATGCGAATGAACCAATGCTTGTAATTTCCTTTCCTAAATGATTTGATGGAATAACTAATGTTGTATTCGAGCCAATGTATCCTGTTATTTCATATGTGTTATCACTTAGGAGTATATAAGTATAATCTGTCGAATCATCTTCAACTACAACTTCATCCCATTTTGCATATAATATTAGATTTGTTGCTGGTATCATTGAAAAAGTATAAGCGGTTGTTAATTCAACATCACTATACCAACCTGTAAATGTAAATCCATCTTTAGTTGGTATCGGAAGTTCAAAAGATGAATCAATATTATCGACTGCAATATTATCAATTTTATTTCCACCGTTTGTTTCAAAACTTATGGTAATTGAGTTTGCACTAGCACATCCGGATATTGACAAAAGCAATAACAAGAATGAAATTGCCATACCTAATTTTCGCATTTTTTCCTCCAATAATTGAGATATATAATAAAAACAATCTTCTGAAATATTTAGTACTTAACATAACAATTACCTCAGTTCACTAATTAGATAGGTAAATCATGCTTGATGTATTGTTCTACTTGGTATTTTTCTTAAACAAATATTGGTAGAAAATCCCTGATACTTGTTCATTTCATTCAAATTGATTCATTAATATATTTTCTCTGAATAAAATTGACCCAATCATTCCAAAATTCAACTTGAGTACA
The DNA here is from genome assembly GCA_018817915.1 of Bacillota bacterium. Taxonomy (GTDB): domain Bacteria; phylum Bacillota_I; class Bacilli_A; order Acholeplasmatales; family Acholeplasmataceae; genus Peloplasma. The sequence continues at coordinate 8,796 of JAHISX010000050.1, read as the reverse complement.
TTTGAAAATCCCTGATACGTTTTCTGGATTTTTTAAATACTTTCTTAGCTGTTCTTTTCCAAACGATTCCACAACATACTCAATTACAGTTTGTGTAATTTCAAACCCCTTTTGTTTTTCAAATAAATCATGATCTGTTGATAAGCTATGTACCATGAACAAATTGAGATCATCTTTAATTTGAATCATGCTTGATTTTATCTGATTGAATGACTTCCATCCTGCTTCATATACGGAAATCCCGTGTTTAAGCCAAAAAGGTGCGTTTTCATTAATATTATGTAGCATGAGTTGTACTAAAACGTGCAAGGAAGATTTTGATGCTGATGAATTTTCGAATATTTCTTCTGGAGCTATATGAATAATTTCCCAAAACCATCCTGCCGTCATCCATTTGGGTCCATTTTCATAACCTAATGCCGAATGTAAAGATTCTAAAGAGGTGTGCAGATAAACCACTTGTTTTCTTGGAAACTCAAACCCTATATCTTTAGCTATTCTAGGATAGTTCGTTTCAAGTGAGTTAGCTAGTTTTTCAGTAAAGTCATTTGTTCCATAGCCTGCAAAAATAAAATTTTCAGTTTCATATATAATTGAATCTCCATATAATTTCTCAAAGAAAATCTTGAGTTCGTTTTGAATATACTTTAGTTCGCTTATGAGTGGATAATAAAGATATGAATTCTTTTCAGTCTTGTAGCCTATAACATTTTTTGCTACAAGTCGTCCTAAGAAAGTTTTTACTGTGGCACTACTCCAACCTTTTCTTTCCGTTAGAATTGAAATAATTTCTTTTGAACCAATTGGATGTTTATCAAGCAATACTCTCATGACAGCCCATTCTGAGTCTGTAATATCAAATTGTTTTTTCATAGTCATCATCTCTTTCTATATTGTTTTTGAATGTACCTATTCTACTTCAAATGCTTCTAAATCATCTATTCTAATCCAATAAGGGTTATACCCAAGATCTGTTGCCTTCATTGCGGTAAAAAAGAGGTACAAGCCATCAGAAGAGATTGTAGAGCCTGCATCTTCTTGGTTTGTATTAACTTGATCTCCCAAATTTATAGGTATTGTGAACTCTCCCATATTATTTTTGAAACTTACATAAAGATCATGCATCCCAAATCCGTTGCTTACCACAGAATCAAATATAATATAGCTTTCATCTGGCGCTATTGCAGGTCCACCAACACCGTCTGATCCAACATCTAGAATATCTAGTGGTTGAGGATCACCATATTCACCATTATCATATACTGAACGGTATATTTTTTGGTGTTCTAACCCATTTATATCCCATAGTAAAAAGTATATATTCTTATTTTCAGCAATAGAAAAGCTCCAACCCAATACTTTCCCTTGAGGAATGTTTATATTGATAGCTTCTGGGTTTGTCCAAGTATCCTCATCACGTGTAACTTTGAAGATAGTAAATTTCATGCCATCTAAATTTAGAAAATATAACTCTCTACCTTCATCAGCAAAAACAGGGCAATTAATTGCTCCACTCACTCCATCAATTGTTAATTCCTCTGGTTCACCCCAATTACTGTCGTTTTCTTTCGTAAACCATGTTTCAATTTCATTTGTTGCTTTTATATATTTAGACCAATACATTTCTTTTCCATCGGGAGAAAAAACTGGTGTCCCGTGCCAATGCCAATATTGATTTGACAAGTATCCTGCTGGACCAAATAGTTTTAATTCATTAACCGGGGGTGTTTCGTTTAAGTAATTAAAAATAATTGATTCAATCAAATCATCATCAGTAGTGTTATCAATTGTATCTTCTGTTCTACCAGGTATAGTATCAACATCTATGGATTCTGAGCATCCCACTAAACTAAAGGTAAAAACGGCTACTAGTAAAATCATAATTTTTTTCATTAATTCAAAATTCCCTTCTAATTAAATATCTAATATTCATTCATGGAGTAATACATTTTACTTATTAAGGAGTAAAATATAATATTTGGTATGTTAAAAACAATATTTTGTTTACATTTGTAAACGTTATTTTAATTATATGTATAATCACCGAAAATGTCAATACACTATTTTGTTTTCCTAATTTTTTTCATTACCTTTAAAAAACTCCTCACACATCTTTAATCTGTCTTCAAATGTTAATCTCATAATAAAAAAGACCCCTTTGTTTAAGATCAGGTATCACTGCTATACCTTCTCTCCAACTTTTCGGAGTCATTTCATTCTTATATGTGTTGCTTGACCTATTTTGATACAATTACGCACCCCTAGCAGAATTTACGCACCCCTAGTAGAATTTACGCACCCCAGGTAAAAGTTACGCACCCCCACCAAAAAGTTACGCACCTCTACTATGCGTTTATGATTATCATGGCTTTTGTACAATAAAATATACCCATTTTCGATACTTTTTTCTTTAATGACATATAAAATCCCAATATAGGACCATAACTGGATCATCATCTATATATTAATATGTTCCCACATGAGGTGTGAGTCTATTGTTGTGGGTTAAGCAACTTATTATAATAAGTGGGTTTCCATTTTTTACGAAACTATTCTACACAAGCACCATATCTCTAGTCATAATCCTATTGTGAAAATACAAATTGCCTTATAGTGAATAAATGCCATAAAAGAGAGCATTTTATATTGCGCTACTCTTATATTTTTGATATAATATCTAAAACTAGCATTTTCAATTGGGGCTTTTGGGGTATAGTTTACATTTTCAAAAATCATATTGTTAATGTTGTAGTTGGAGAGGTCCCACTGCAAAAAATCAAAGATTTGGAAAATGTTACTAAATTAATATTGGGGAGGGGAATTTATAGATAAACCACAAAATTCAGTTTTTGATTGATTCCGAGGTCATTGACAGTTTGTTTTTTTGTATAGATTTTCTTGTACGGAAAATCAATATTACAAAGGAGGAGAATTATGAAAAAAGTTTTAATTTCAAGCTTATTTATGGTTTTGTGCTTTTTTGGAGTTTTAAGTGTTTCAGGTAAAACTTATGCCTACACCAATCCCATCAATCAGATATATGGTTTAGGCTATTCTGTTGACGCAGGAGAAGGAACTTATGCAGACCCATTGTCAGTGAAAATATCAGCACCAATATTTAATGAATCCTGGTTGTCTAGTCTGACTCTAAATAGAATTGATATCAATCAAACTATACCAAATGTAATATCTCAATCTACTTTTAGAGATGTATCAATGGCTTTTTCTGCTAATGCAGGTTCATATTGGTCATTAAGCGGTTCGTACGATTTATTCACTTTAGGTTTAGCAAAAGGATTCAGTATGAATTTAGAATCCACCTATGAATCATACTATAGTCAGCACTTTTTTTACAAGACGTTGGATGTAAAAAGATATTCACTAGCACTACCAAATTATGCAAGTAATATTTCAATGTATAAACAAAATTTACACCCAGATTTCATAGCTAATTTGGAGAAATTGCAAAATAATCAAATGTCGTATAGTGATTTTTATAATATATATGGGACTCATGTTATTGCAAATTCTGTTTATGGTGGACGTCTCGAAATGTTTTACAGCATCCTTTCAAATCAAAAAGAGTTTACTTCTACAGTTAGAAATGAAATCTTTGATCAATTACAATTAGGAATTATCGGACTGGGTAGTGCTAGTGCATCGGCAAATTTCTCGATAAGTCAGATCAATGGTTTAACAACATCTGGATCAGAGTATTTATTTAAGGGAATTGCTATTGGTGGTCAACCCTTTGACGTTTCTTATCAAGATCAATTTTCAACCAACTATAGTAATTGGTTGTCATCAATTGACGGAGATGAAGTAATGATTAGTTACGGCGAGGATGGATTGATACCTCTTTACAACTTCGTTCCTGAATACCTTAGCAATGTCGGCTATGGATTAGCTATGGAAATGAATAATTACTTGAGTTCAAAAACAGTTCAGTATTCAAGTATCTTCAATGCTGCAGAAGGATTTGGAAATACTTTTAGTACTGATCAAAAGGTTTTAAGAGCTGCCGAATATACTATTACTGATTCTGGTAGGTTTTATCAAAGTTATGATTTGATTGATTTTATTAATAGTTATGGAATAGATTTGCAAATCATGCGTTTATTAGGCTATAATAATGTTGAGGTTAAAATCGATTTAAATGTTAGAGAAGTTGCTGATGGCTATCAGTATATATTTTTGTATGATGGAACGTCAACCTATGCTAATTTGTTAAGGGAACAAAGGTTTGAACATTCTCCTAATGTCAAAAATACAACTTGGGGAGTTCATTCATTTGATTTTACTGGAATACCATTAACCACAGATTTACAACAATTGGTGATCCGTTATGGTGCAAGTGGTTTATTTAGCGATGATTGGATTAATAAAGATTTGAAGGTGCAATTTATATTTACCAAGTAAATCAAAATATTTGCATAACAATATAATCTTGTAGTGAGGCAATATGATAACTCTTAAGAATATAACAAAAACATATAACTCAAACAATGAGCATGAAGTCAAAGCCCTTAAAGGTGTTTCTTTAACACTGCCTAATAAGGGCTTTGTTTTTGTTGTTGGAAAATCTGGATCTGGCAAGTCCACATTATTACATATCCTCGGCGGCTTGGATCAATACGATTCAGGTGATATGATAGTCAATCAAAAATCTACGACTTTTTTTTCAAGTAAAGATTTTGATAATTATCGTAATTCAAACATAGGATTTATTTTTCAAGAGTTTAATTTGATTGATTCCTTTACAGTCAAAGAAAATATTTTGATTGCATCAAATCTACAAAATCAATTCGTATCGGATAAAAATCTTTTAGATCTTTTAGATAAGGTTGAATTAGGGAATTTGATCACACGTTTTCCAAATGAACTTTCTGGTGGTCAGAAACAAAGAATCGCAATTGCTCGAGCATTAGTAAAAAATCCAGATATTATATTAGCTGATGAACCAACTGGCTCACTTGATGATGAGACAAGTAATCAGATTTTAAATTTACTCAAACAATTATCAACCGAAAAACTCATTATCGTAGTTTCACATGATTTAGAATTTGCAAAAAAATATGCAGATCGTATTATTGAAATCAAAGACGGATGTATCATTTCAGATTCTAATCCATATGATGATGAAATAGTGCCCCACAATGATAATATTCAAATGAACTCACATTTTACATTAAAGAATGCTATTCCATTTGCAATTAAAGATTTTTTTAACAAACCGTTACGAATGGTCATTATGATTTTTATTCTCACTATATCCTTTATTCTTTTTGGCTTATCACATACGATAAGTGCGTACAATATAGAAAATGCAGTGAGCACCTCTATGCAACATTCAAATATCCACTATGCATCATTAAATCAAACATTCATTGTTAAGACTTTAGGTGCTACATATCAGATGAATCCAAATATGTCTAAAGAACAAATTGACTCTTTACAATCAAACTATTTAAATCAAGAATTTTTCCCTGTATTTGATGGATTTGAACAATCTTATCGAAGCTTTCTTTATGAAACCAACATTTCCAATTTTGCTTTTGAGAAATTTACTGGTGCTATCGAATTAACAGATGATCTAATTCATTCTTTTAATTTAAATCTGGTCGCTGGAGAGTTTCCAAATATAACTTCTAGTCCGTTGGAAATTGCAATTAGCATGCATGTTTTCGAAGTGTTTAAATTAAATGGCTTTAATGAAAATGGGTTAAAAACTAACATATTAGTTCCATCAGATATGATTGGTAAAATACTTACTATTGAGGGTAATAATTATATGATATCAGGTATTATTGAAACACATTATGATGGCTCCAGATATCAGACAATTTATAATCAAGTTGATCAAAGTGTAAGTTATGATATTTTGAAAAATGAATTATCAAATTTAGAGGAATTTTCTATCCATAATTTAGTTTTTTTAGGAAACGATTATCAAAACAATATTATTGATAACCAACAACGATTATCCACATATAAAGGTGACATAGATTTTCGTCTATATATGGAAAATACTGGGCTATCTGGGTATTATCACCATACAAACCTTTTGTCTACCTTAAAATCAATACCAAATGAAATCATTTGGAAGGATGGAATAGAAAGAACGACACTGAGTCTTCATGAGATTCTTATACCAATTGATATGATACCTCTAGATTACGGGATTAATGATTTACCTGAATTCAGTCAAGAGTTAGCAAATAAAGTACATGATACGATTGAATTATTTGCTTTTAATGAGTTCAACTCGATTAAAGATGAATTTGATGCTAATTTTGTTGGTGATCACACATACCTAGACTATGCGCAATATATCACCAGTGCAATAAACAATGACTTTCAAAATGGGTTTACTTATGACTATTTCCTAAATTTAGTTACCAATCAAATAATTTCAGTTCATTATTTTGCAGCATTTAATTCTATTTTCCTTCAAGGCATACAAACAGTTTACACAAAGGAATATTCAGTTGAAGTTGTTGGATTTTACGATTCAATTGAATATCGCGGATTACTAAATCAAGATGTAATAATTGTATCGGATGATTTTTTTAACTCTTTGTCAAATGATTTATTTCTCTATGATTACAATAGAGTTATTGTTAATATGGGAAATAATACTCAAAATAATTCAGAATTCATTTCTAATATATTTAAAGATTCTAATAATCCGAATATGAGTATATCAAATGAAATTATTGGAACACTAAGTTATATTGATGGCATTTTACAAAATGTATCTATTTTCACATTCTATATCGGCCTTCTATTTGCAGTATTTTCTTCTATTCTCCTTTATGGATATATCTCAATTATGATTAATCATAGAGAAAAAGATATTGGGATTCTAAGGGCATTAGGAGCCAAAAGTACAGATGTCATGAAAATATTCGTTTTAGAGAGTCTGCTCATTGGACTAGCGTCCTTTATATTCGCTAGTGTTGGAGGTTTTATTGTTAATTTCGTTATAAATCACATTCTAGTAAGTAATTATGATTTGATCATTACTGTTTTGAATTTTGGAATCGCTCAGATTATCATTATTTTTTCAATCAGTATATTGGTTTCCCTTTTAAGTTCATTAGTCCCTCTTTATAGATTATCTTTGAAAAAACCTATTGATGTTATAAAGGGTATGTAAGTGGATTCATAGAATTTTGTCAACGATAAAAATCTAAATAAGGTTTAGAACTGACTTGAACTGACTCTATTTAGTTGGAGAATATAATGATGAACCTACACCTCTTATATATTATTTAAAACTCTATTTCTATAGTCAATAGGACTCATTTTAATCTTTGATACGATTCTTGTTGTGTTGTAGTACTTTATGTATTCATCTATAGCAACGAGTAATTCTTCACGCTTTGGTATTTGTGTTCCAATATAGATTTGTGATAAAATTTCAATTCACATTCTTAAAAGCATCGCACAACTTCTTTAGAGAAAATATTTTACATTCTGCAAATAAAAAAGGCCTGATACCTATTGTATCAAACCTCTGAATTTTTGTGGGTTGTATGACCTATTTTGATACAATTACGCACCCTTATCAAAATTTACGCACCCCTGCTAAAAGTTACGCACCCCTGCTTGATTTTACGCACCCCTGATAAAAGTTACGCACCCCTGATAAAAAGTAGTTTTTTTTCGTATTTAAGTATGCATATGGTATCATAACCTACTGTCTAATTCCCATACCAATCCAAATCAATATGCATGGTTGAAACACACTATACTCCAGCATCTATTAGTGCTTGGATAAAAGATGAAAACAATTCCTTTGTTTTGCTTTTAAATTTATATTGGAAAAGATTGATATAGGTCATATTATATTGAAATCCAAAAGCAGCCTCTCCTTTAACATTATATTTTTTCAATAAGTATCTAGACACAAAAATGCTGGCAAATAATCCAATAGAAATAATTATTAGAGGCATCTTGACAAATGAACTTACAGAACTATTGAAGACAAATAACAATGTAAATATGCTGCTTAATGCGAACAAAAAAACAATATAGAAGAACGAACCGTACAACAATTTGAAGTTTTTCATATATTTGATATGTTTTCTAATATATTCTTCTCTATTCGTTTTATCAGTTATATCTCGAGTTCTAAGGTATACAAGAGATTTCTCAGGATTTTTGTAATCCACTTGAAAGAAACCGGAGTTTATATATTCTTCTGCAATCGGGATTTTAGAAATAATAGCTAATCCTTTATATCCAGTGATTTGTATCAATGTATCGAATACAGAATTATAGACTTCGGTAGTTTGAAATTTACTCTCAAGATAAATAAATCGCAAAATTTGATGATAGTAAAATGTTCGAGTTGAGCAAGCAACAATTCCGAAAGGATGTCCACCATCATATACAATGAAAATTCTCACTCCATACTGTGAGATTTCATACATTATTTGCTCGACGGTATCATCTTTTGACGATTTGATTTCCGATAAATGCTCATTAATAAAATTAAGAATAAATGCTTTAGCTAACTCATCACTTGAATCATAATCATATTTGACTAATCTATATTCATTCATCTCATAATCTCCTTGATAAAAGATTTCTTATATACACCAAAATTTATTGTCTTGTCATTACTAAGTTTATCGCGATTTTTAATAGAAAAATAGTGTGTTCCACTCTCTTACCATACCAAGTTTACTGTTTTTGCACTAGAAGCTTACAGCTTATAGCACAATCACATTAAATAGAAAGTGTATTATTGATAAATTTTTAAGCAATAATAGTTATTAAAACATGCTA
>JAHISX010000049.1 GCA_018817915.1 Bacillota bacterium | reverse complement strand
ATTCTTGAGTCAAGTTGATCTACCAGATGATGTTCAAACAGTATTTGAATATTTACAAACAGCATCAGAAAATCATTTAGCAGCATTCTCAAAAGACAGATTACTTGGCGCTGGTTATGATTTAGGTAATATGATTAAGAATCAATTTAAAAAAGGATCAGAAAATGGTCAAGGCGGTTCAAATGGTAGTCATGGTGCAAATGGCCAAAGACAATCAGGAACAGGCGATTGCACATATTAAGAAAAAAGTTAGAAAAGCAGATCATTTCTGCTTTTTTTTATGCTTTTATAAAAAAATATGACTTTATTTTTATGTTATAATGACAAATAGAGGAATAAATTCATGAAGATAACACATATCTATTTTTCACCAAATGGTGAAACCAAGAAAATCGCTCTTCATTTTCACGAAAAACTTGATGGTAATCTAGTTGATTTTACCAATCCCGTGGTAAGAAATGCTTATGATTTTAACCAAAATCATGATTTAATCATTCTCTCAATACCTGTATATTCACAAAATATACCCTATCCATTAAGATCTAAATTAAAAACACTCAAAACAAAATACCTCCTGTTGAATTTGTCTTATGGTGGTTTCTCTTATGGCAACATGCTTAAAAAAATAGAAAGACAATTCTCTCAATCTACTTTGATTGGTTACTCAGTAACTCCTGTTGGACATATCTATCTCCATCAAAAAGTAGACCTTCAGATCTCACTTTATAATCAACTCATTAAGCAGATTTTAGATCAATCCTTTGAGCCAATCAAAGTTAAATTCAAGTTCCCCCATATCTTTGCTCAATTTTTTGAAAAGAAAAGAACTCAATTCAATTATAGATTATCCGTGGATTTGGAATCATGTATTAATTGTGGCTTATGTATCGAACAATGCCCGACTGAATCCATTACTGAAACAATTGAATTCAAAGACAGTTGTTTGAAATGTGGACATTGCGAAAGCATTTGTCCAACCCATGCTATTCATGCACAACAATCTTTTCTACTAAAACAATATTTAAAGAAAAAACAAAAGACCAGCGTAATTATTCGCTAGTCTTTTTACTTCTGTTAAGAAAATTTTTCATGATAGAACACTCTTCGACATCATTTAATGTAAAACCCATGCTAGATTTCATTTCATCGATTGCTTGTTCTCTAGTAATATTTAACCGACTAGATGCAAGCGCAATCTCTATTGCTGAAAATGGAATCATTTTTGATCTCATTTCATAAAAATTAATAAACTGAGAATATTCTTTGCATTTTTCAATATTGCAGCTGGTATGTAATCCTTTGATTTGCTGATTTGGTGCTACCCATCCAACTTCTTTTTCTATTAATTCTTTAACATCATCCCACTTGTAATTTCCACCTGCAATCTCATTAAAGTCAATGTGAATAAAAGCGGGAATTTTACCACTCCAGTTAGATTTTCTAATCGCTTTTTTAAGTGGTGTCAGCATCAATGGAACTTCTTTAATCGCGTGTGTAACGTGATCGATCAATTCACTATGGTAACCTGATATTTTTTTAAATATCGAATCACCATAAGCAAGCTGTTTCATTGTCATAAGGCTCTCAAATTGACCCTCTCTCAATGGTCTTCTCAGCGTTAAGATACGTCCAATATTTACAAAAAGTGTCATTGTTCGATGGTTTTTTTCGTTAAATGCATATTTAGGAGCAAGATGATTATAGTACAGGTTTAACATTTGTACTGGCTCATTTCCTAAAACAAAATAAGGAATATTCTCATGAACTAAATCTGGATAGAAAAGAACATAAGCAAGTGAAGGACAAGCACACGTATTGCGCTCAAGCAAATAGAGCTTGTGATATATTTTCAATAAATCTGTTTCTGCAATTTTTCTATTAACAAACTCAACATTACTTAATTTGTTTTTCGCATTTTCAATACTTTTTTTTGCACTTTGTGACATATAAGGTATTTCCCAAGTCAGAGCTAAAACTTTTAAATTCTTTACTTTAGAAAGGTAATACAGTAAATAGCTTGAATCTTTTCCTCCAGTATAAAACAATGCAACATCAAATCTTGATTTCAAAGATTTTGGAGGATCATTTTTAATACTTAAAACGCTCTTCAATGTTTTTGTTTCTTCTTTTGATGCACAAATGGGGCATAAACCATGATCATCTAATTCAAGACCTGGAATGATAAATGTGTTTGCAGCACAAGTTTTGCAGAACACAGCATCATCAAGGTTTTTTGGGATATGATTAATCTCATGCTCTAGAACAACAAGCTTTTGCTTAATCAAACGATTCAGTTGATTGATCTCTTTATCATCTAACTCCTTAGGCAAAACCTTGACAATGTTCAATTCTTTTTTTGATAGATGCATTTTGTTTTTGAGAAGATATGGTTTTTTTCTCATCCCATAATAGTAAATGGATTGATTCTCGATTCTCCATCGTGTTTGTAAATAATACATGGTTACTCCTTTATAAAAAATACCCCCTAGGGGGTATTCAATTATTTGGTTTTTGGTGTTTCAACTGCTGCTGGTTTTTCAACAACAACTTTTGGTGTTTCAACAACTACAGGTTTTTCAACAACTTTTTCAGTACCAAGGTATTGTGGTAATTCAAGTCCAGCCATATCAAATAATTCTTTCATTGGTGGAATTGATTTCATTAAATTTGAAGCAAAATTAGCTGTTGATGATGAACCATCTTTTGATCCACTATCCCAAACAGTAATCTTATCAAACTTAAGATTCTTGATTGCTTCAACTTGGATACCAACTAGTTTTTCTAACTTATCAGCGATAAGCATCTTAACAGCTGCGTCTGGATTATTTCCAGCAGCAGAAACGATTTGTTTGAAACCTTCAGCTTGTTTAGATAGGATTTCAAGACTACCACGAGCTTGTGCATCTAAACGAGCAAATATTGCATCAGCTTCACCTTGAGCTTTTCTTCTTGTTTCTTCAGCGATTGCTTCAGCGTTAATGACTACTCTCTTCTTATCAATTTCAACTTTGACAATAATATCAGCTTCTTGGGTCGCTTTTTCACGTGTAGCACGCGCTAATTCAGCATTTTGTTCAGCTAAATATGAATCTTCTAATGCTTTAGCAGCTGCAACTTTTTCAGCTACCATAGCTCTTCTTAATGATTCAGCTTCAATTTCTCTACGAGATGCATTGGTTTGTGAGATTTCTCCAAGTGATCTATTTTCACCTTCGATTGCTCTTGAGTTTGCTTCTGCAACTTGAATTCTTTGGTCACGAACAGCGTTTGCTTCCCCAATAGAACCATCTCTGTTCTTTTCAGCAACAGTCTTCTTAGCATCATTGATTGCTTTAGCAGCAGCTTCTTTACCTAATGCTGCAATATATCCAGATTCATCATTGATATCTGTAACGTTAACGTTGATTAATCTTAATCCAATCTTTTTCAATTCAGTTTCAACATTACCTGAAACAGCTTCTAAGAATTTATCTCTATCTGTATTGATTTCTTCAATATCCATTGTCGCAATGACCAAACGTAATTGTCCAAAAATGATATCTTTAGCCAATTCTTGAATTTCAGTCATCTTTAATCCTAGAAGTCTTTCAGCAGCATTTTGCATAACGCCAGTTTCAGTTGAAATACCTACAGTAAATCTTGAAGGTACATCAATACGAATGTTTTGTTTAGATAGTGCATTTGTTAAATCTACTTGAATTGACATCGGTGTCAAATCAAGGAATTGGTATGCTTGGATGAATGGGATAATGAACTTAGTACCACCATGCATACAAAGTGATGATTTATTCGTACCATCAGTGTTGTTACCAACCTTACCATAAACAACTAAAATCTTGTCTGATGGACATTTTCTGATTCTTAATACTACAAATGCTAACAATGAAAATAAAATAACTAAAACTGCAAAAATAGGTCCGATGATACTTGCAAATGTAATGAAAATAGTAAATTCCATAATTGTAATCTCCTTATATTATTTTGATCTAACAACTAGTGTTGTTGTGTCTACTATGCCAATAACTTCTATTTCTGATTTTGGCATCAAATCATGATCTTCTTCTGTGATAGCATCAGCTTCAATTAATCGTTCTTGAACAATCAATGTCACTTTACCTTTACCACTTTTTTCTTTTGGAATTCTCATATAAACTGTTCCAATTTTACCAACAGAGTTTTCATAAACGAGATTGCCAGATGATTCCAATTTATAAATTCCTCTAAAAGCTAGTGCAACCAAATAAGCTGCAATCGTTCCAAAAACAATACCGATGAGTGATGCTAGCCAGATAGCAACAATATCAGCGAAAATAAACGCAGCCCATCCGCCAATACTGATGAATGCTAAAACACCTCGAACAGAAAGTATGCGCAATCCACCAATTGAGCTTAATGGTTCGTCATTAATCGTATCAAGATGCATATCAATAGCATCCATACCATCTACACCATCAAAATCCGATTGATCAAAGCCAATAATCATCAGTAAAATAAAAATAATCATTACAGCACTTGCTGAAACCGCCAATACAAACATGATCTGTTGGAATGAGTTTAAACTTTCCCACCACATGTGTCAAACCCCCTTTACGTCATTTGAGATTATTGTATCATAATTCTATGATTTTTTAAATATATTTTTAATATATCACATAATTTACTTATAGAAATTTGCTATCAAAGATAGCACGTTTCACTCATGCTGTTTGAACCAGTTTGTGATTTCTTCAAGGCGCTTAATTCTTGCTTCTGGTTTGCCACTACGAGATAGCTCATGCGTTTCACCTTTAAACCAAACAAGTTTAGTGTCCACTCCATTTTGCTTAACAATCGTATATAATTGCATCGCTTGTTCAATAGGACAACGATAATCTTGATCTGAGTGGATGAAGAGTAATGGCGTTTTAATGTTTAAAGCATATTTCATTGGAGATTGATCCCATAGTTTTGTTGTATCTTCATTTGGGTGACCATCTGTCTGGTCTTTTGAAAAATAGAATCCTATATCGGATGTACCATGAAAAGATAGCCAATTTGAAATACTTCTCTGTGTTGCAGCTGCTTTGAATCGATTGGTTTGACAAACAATCCAGTTGGTCATGAATCCACCATAAGATCCGCCTGTAACAAACATTCTTTGTCGATCAATTGATGGAACCTTTTTTAATACTTTATCAGTGAATGCAATTAAGTCATCATAGTCAATTGTTCCATATTTACCTCTGATATCGGAAAATTCATCACCTTTACCATCACTACCACGAGGATTCGAATAAAAGACTACATATCCCTCATTAGCCCAATATTGCATTTCATGAAAAAAGACTTTACCATAAACTGTTTTTGGTCCACCATGAATATCCAAAATAGCTGGATAGGAGTGATTTGGATTATAATCTTTAGGATATAAAACCCAACCTTTTACTTGATGAGTTCTGTGATCTACTACGATTTCTTTTGGCTTTGCAACATACATGTTTTTCAAGCTGTTTTTATTAAAAGCTGAAATGCATTTTTGTTCATGATGCGCTAAATCCAAGTAGTAGAGTTCTTGTAACTTCTGTTTAAATAAACCTATGATGTAAATATTTTGATTGATTACTGTAACACCATCAATGCTTCCATTAAAGTAATATTCCGGTTGTTCTACTCCAGAAAGACTAATTGAATGAAGTTCAGTATGATCATCTATGGTTGTTACAAAGAAAAGTTTATCATCCATGACAAAATTTTTTGAACTTAAACCCAATTTACAATCTGATCCTAAAGAATTTTCAACACTTTGTCCATATCTCTTCAGCAAGTGTAATTTTTTACCCATCAGAAGGTAGAAATCATCATTTTGGTTTAAACCATAAGTCTTCATATCCGTTGCAATAGCGACCAATTGATTCTTGATTAAATAAATATTAGAAATTGAATATTCGTTCTCACGATACAATGCTTCAGTTTGATGAAGTTTTACATTATAACGATAAATATCCGTTGTTAATTGCATGACTCCAGTCATTTGCTTACCTGTATAGAAAATTTCGTTTAAGTCATCAGAAACAATAACATTTCTGACGTTAAAGTCTGTATCAACAAGATTTTTCATTGTTTGATCTTTTGTATCATAAATAAATAACTGTTTTCTTAAGTTCGCAGTAAAACCAGATCCATTAGAATAAAATGGAATCTCATTGATATCTTCATATAAAGATTCTTTTTTTTCTTGTTCTAAAAACAGTTTACGATCATCTTCTGAGTCCATATATAGATGATGTTGTTTTCTTGATAAATTTGCACTTAGCAATAATTGGTTATTGACTAGCACTTTAACAATTGTTGCTGGGAAATTAAATTCATAAGCTTTTTCTAATAACTTACTATCTAGATGATATCTGTAATAGATAGACTTTTTATCTTTCTGAATTTTTTCTTCTGCTTTATTTTTAGCCAAAGGAAATAATATAGTTTGATCAGATTCCCATAAAAAACTCCCTTTATTCTTAAGTGATGTAACTTTTTTATGCTTTTTTCCATCACTTACAAATAATTCATAAAGATAATCATTTTTCTTCATATCAGCTTTTGCAACTGCAAAAGCCATTTGCGTTTTACTTGGATTTGAAGATAGTCCTGATATAAATTTATAGTTTAAAAATTGATCTAATTTAATTTGATCCATGCGTTCACCATCTTTCCATGTCTGCTACTATTATAGATTGAAAATCGCTAATTGTCTATATAAAAGAAAATGCCACAAGTGGCATTTAACTTAAATAATGAAGTTACCTTTTTCAAAAACCTTGATTTCTTTTCCATCTTGAGTTGTACCCACAATTTCCATGTCTGGACTACCAAACATAAAATCAACATGAGACATTGAATTGTTATATCCAATTTTCTCTAAATTTTCAAGTGATTCATTCACTCCATTTTTAACATTCATTGGATATGCTTTACCTAATGCCATGTGACATGATGCGTTTTCATCAAAAAGCGTATTAAGGAAAAGTATTTTTGTATTTGATATAGGTGAATCATATGAGATCAATGCTATTTCACCAATGTAATTACTGCCATCATCGGTTGCTAATAAATTTGTTAATGCATCTTTTTCTTTTTTAGCACCATAATCAACTACTTTTCCATCTTTGAATACAAACCAGAAATCTTCAACTAAC
Organism: Bacillota bacterium; assembly: GCA_018817915.1. GTDB lineage: Bacteria > Bacillota_I > Bacilli_A > Acholeplasmatales > Acholeplasmataceae > Peloplasma. The sequence goes on along the minus strand of JAHISX010000049.1, from coordinate 17,303 downwards.
TTTCCTTGATAATTGAGAGGTACTGTTGCGACAACCTTTCCTCTTGTTCCCCATTTGTAAGGCATCGTAAATGTTTCTTCTGTTGGGATATTAGGATTAAAATAAACACCTGAACCAGAATGTTCTCCTCCACCAGCCCAAACATGATTTTTAACAAGTTCAACAATCAAATCAGTTCCTATTGAATTTTTAAAATGTAAATGCTTGAAATTGAATTGATTCAATATTTGGTTGTGTTTTAATAAAGTAGCATTATGTTTATCCCACTCAGCAACTGGATCATTATCTTCTGTGACTCTTGATGCATTAAAAATGGCTTTCCATAAAGCTTCAACTGCATCATCTTCATTTAAATTAGGGAATACCTGTTTAGCCCAAACTGGATTTGGAGCTGCAATAATAGTCCATTGTGATTTATTTCCCATTAAGTGTTCTCTAAAGAAATGAATCGCTTTTTGTATTGCTATACCAGATTGTTGAGCCTTTTTAGGGTCAACATCTTTGTTTAGACCTGGAATAGGTGAACTAACTGATATGAAGCATGCACCTTCGTCCACAAATCCTTTGTACTGATCAACTAACCAATTTGGCACATCAATTAAAGCTTCGATTGATTGATAGGTTAGATTGCTGTGAGAAACATAATCATCACTCCATTGAACAAATACTTCTTTTGCTCCTGCTAAATAAGCTTGTTTAACAATTTCTCTTGTAATTTCTTTTGTTTCTGTTGTTGCTCTAACAACAACGATTTGACCTTTTTGAACATTAGCACCAACGTTGACTGCTAATTTTGCTAACTTTGTTATTAAATTTTTAGATGGCATATGAACATCTCCTTTACTAAATGATATTATAACATATAATATATCTAAAAACACGTTCCTTTTATACATAAAAAGCCTCCAATTTTGGAGACTTTTGCATAAATTCTTCTAAATACTTTAACTAATTGGTCTTATTTTCTTTCAGATATTCGATGACTCTCAATTGAGGCATAGGTCTGCAGAAATAATATCCTTGAGCGAGATCAACATCATATTTTTTGACCATGTTTGCTTGCTCTATGGTTTCAATACCTTCAGCAACTACAAGTAAATTAAGGTGATGTGCCAGTTCAATCATGTATCGTAACACATGGAATTCTTCTGTATTAGGTTTGATATTGCTAATAAATGAACGATCTATTTTGATAATATCAATAGGTAGTTTTTGTAGATAAGTCAGTGAAGAATATCCTGTACCAAAGTCATCCAAGGCAATGATAAATCCCAATTTCTTGAGTTGTTTAAGGACATGGACACTTTTTTGAATATCTTCAATGATTGCAGATTCTGTGATTTCTAGAGTGATTTGTGAACTATCTAGGTGATAGGTTTGAATCCATTCATTCATATAAGGTATGAATTTATCATACATGAGCATAATGGGTGAAATATTAATTGAAATTCTAAATTGCTTCCCTTCAATATTCCATGCTTCATATTGATTTGCTACTTCTTTGAATACCCATTCTGATATTTCCTTAATATATCCATTCTTTTCAGAAATCGAAATAAATTCTAAAGGTGGAATGAATCCCTTTACTGGATGTTGCCAGCGAATCAGTGCTTCAACACCTGATGTTTGGTCGTCTTTAAGATTAATGATCGGCTGATAGTGTAATGAGAATTCTTCATTTGCAATTGCATGTCGTAAATAGTTAAGTAATTCTGTTTGCTGTTTAATCATCGTCACCATTTCATCATCAAAGATAACAATTTGGTCTTTGCCTTTGGATTTAGCTATGGACTGTGCAGCATCTGCATGTCTAAGTAATGTGATATAGTCTTTACCATTATCAGGATATAATGCGACACCTACGCTATAAGTTATAAAGAAATCATCTTCATCTAAAACAAAAGTTGTACGAATTAAATTGATATAATATTCAACTTGTGGAATATATGTTTCTAGTTGATTGAGTTCAAATAAAGCAAGAACAAACTCATCTCCACCGGTTCTAGCAAGCATATTTGGTGCTTCGATTTTGCTATTAAGTAAATTGGCGATTTGTTGTAATAATTGATCACCAAAAGAATGTCCTTTAACTTCATTGATGTTACTAAACTCATCAATATCGAAATAGATAAAACCAATCATTCCATCTTGGGGATGATCTTCGATATATTTGCTGACAGTTTTTTCAAGTAAAACTTTATTTGGTAAACCAGTGAGAGAATCATAATATGCAACTTTAAAAAGTTTATCATCAAGCTCAAGTGCTTTTTGATGGCTTAAATCTAATCCGGTATAAGCCATCTTTAAATCACTGATAGTAGCTATATACATTTGAATGCTCTTGTGAATGATAATATAAAAGATGATAGCTGTAACAATGACATAAGCAAAGCCTTTAATACTTTGAATTCTTATGATTCTTTCTGGGTCATCTACAAACAAGTTGACAAAATAGTCGGATGTTAAAATCCAGGTGAATCCAATGAACAAATAAAAAATAATGATTTTTGCAGTTACTAATGTCGCATTTAAGTTATTATCCAGATTAGGTCTAAAGTCCTTAATTATCTTATCTTTTTTATTATGATTGATGATCTCACCTACTTTATACATCCTTTAACTTCATTATACATGATTTCATTATAAGTGGCAAAGTAAAATAGAGGTTAGTTTATTCCTCGTGTAAATTTGTATCAAAAGCAAGATTTTTAATCCAATTTCCTTTTCTGTATCTATATAGTCCAAATACCATTTTAGGTATATCAAGCATTTGTACAAACAAAAACATATAAATGACTGGTAAAGAAGTTAAATAAGCCAGTAGCAAAGAGATGGGAACTGGAACTAACCACATATACCCCGCATCCATCATAAATGTCGATTTCGTATCTCCACCAGATCTCAAAGTGAAATATAAAGCAACGTTAAAAGAATATATCGGAATAAATAGTGCATTGACCCTCAAGTTAAACTCTGCGATATGGAGGATTTCTATTGGATAATCATATAATAAAGGGATACTAAAACTTAGGATAAAGAGGATGATTCCTGCTAGGATTGCTATGAAAACTGAGAATGCAATGAGTTTTTTTGCATTGTCTTTTGCTTGCTCCAGTTGGTTATTACCTAATGTGTTTCCAACAAGCACAGCAACAGCTGTAGCTATACCACCAAAAGTAACAAAAACGAGCTGACTAACAGTTCCTGTAATACTCATTGCTGTTAGTGCATCTACCCCACGTGTGGAGTAAGCATGAAAAAATACAGTTTGTCCTGTGGACCATAGCGCTTCATTGAGTGTTAATGGAATAGCCATCACAATGATTGCAGCTAAAATCTTCTTCTCAATATGAAACATCTGGGTTATCTTGGTACTAAATAATTTACCTCTTTTTTTCAATAGAATTAAAGTTAAACCGAGTTCAACAAATCTAGAAATTAATGTTGCAATTGCAGCACCTACAATTCCAAGTTCTGGAAATCCTAATAAACCAAAGATTAAAATAAAATTTAATGCTGTATTTGTTAATATAGCAACAATAGATATTTTTAAGAGTGGCTTTGTAATTCCTGTTTCTCTAAAGGTATTTGATATTGCAACTGAAAGAATCCAAGGAAATGCACTCCATTTAGCAATATTTAAATAATTTAGGCCACCTTGAATTGTTGTAGAATCATCAGTGAATAGGCGAATTAAATTTTCTCCAAAGAATGAAAACAAAACAAAAGATAAAATTGCAACCATAAAACCAACCAGTAATTTGAATCTAAAGGTTTGTTTTAATCTGTCAAAGTCCTTTGAACCAAAGTATTGAGCAGAAAAAACACCGGCGCCACCCATAGCACCGAACGTTATTAATATCACAACAAAATATAACTGATTTACAATCGATACAGAACCAAGGGCTTGTTTGCTCAAAGTTCCAACCATGATGTTGTCAACCAGTTGAACTGAAGTGGTGATTAGTTGTTGTAAAACTAAAGGTGCAGCAACAGCAATAAGTTGCTTATAAAAGGCTCTATCACCAATTAAACTATTCATTTTCATAAATTACCTCAACCTAAATATTATAGCATGAAGTTCAAAAATATATCAACTTGAAAACGTCGATATTTCATGGATATAATTAAGTTAATACATATTCTATATCATTTATAAATCAGTCAGTTTTTTTCTTCTTTGTATTTTTTGAAAAGATATTTATGACTAAGATAGGGATGATTGCAAGTACTGGAATAATAAGGATGAATCCAACAATTCCACCAAAGAATAACATCCAATTTGCAATCACGATTGAAGCTCTAGATTTCTTCAAATAACCTAACCATTGAAAAATAACAGCAATAAAGATGAAAATCTCATGAATTAATATAACTGCTGTATAAAGCACATCAGCGATAATATGACCACGTAGACTTTCTCCTGCAATCAAGTAATAAGGTGCTGATCCCATTAGATATACTGTAAGTAAAAGGGAACTCAATAGTAAAAAAAATCTTTTATTCATTTTCTATCCTCCAACAAAAAAGTCTCACTTAGTGAGACTTCTATTTTTAGGGTATATCAATAATTCTTAATGTATTTGTTGATCCATGTTTTTGTGCCCAACCCGAAGTCATAATCAATGTTGTTCCAGATTGGAATCCAAAATCACGAGCGACTTCAATTGCAGTTTTATCAGAAACTGAATAATCAGGAACGACATCTTTAATAACGGCAAAGACTCCCCAATAATATGATAATCTTTGACATGTTTCAATGCTGTTCGTAATTGCAATAATAGGTACTGATGGTCTAAACTTGCAAATACGTTTTGCAGTACCACCTGTTTCTGTGAAGGCAATGATGACTTCAGCTTTTGGTAATGCAAGTGCAGTTTGACTGACAGCAATACCAATTGCATCATTCACAGTTTGTTGGCTAGTTAAAATTGCACGTTGTAGTCTTTCACCATAAGGAATACTATCTTCGATAGCTTTAGCAATCGTATCCATTGTTAAAACTGCTTCGACTGGATATTCTCCAGCTGCAGATTCTCCAGATAACATAATCGCATCTGATCCATCTAAAATCGCATTCGCAACGTCTGATGCTTCTGCTCTAGTTGGTCTTGGTGAATACACCATTGATTCAAGCATATGTGTTGCTGTTATAACTGGTTTTCCCATCGCATTAGCAATCTTGATAATTCTCTTTTGATATAGAGGAACAAGTTCTGTTGATACTTCAACGCCTAAATCTCCTCTTGCGACCATAACACCATCACTGACTTCTAAGATTGATTCAAGATTATCAACACCTTCTTGATTTTCAATTTTAGCAATCAATTCTATTTTTGGTTTTCCAGCTTCTTTTAGTATTTCTCTAATTTCTAATACGTCTTCTTTTCTTCTAACAAATGATAAAGCAATCATGTCAACATTTTTGTTTGCTGAGAATATGATATCATCACGATCTTTAGATGAAACAAAAGGCATTGAAAGTTTAACGTTAGGTACGTTAACACCTTTTTTAGTTCTGATGCTACCAGAATTGTTAATTTCACATAAAAGCTTATCGTTTGTTGCTTCTAATACGGTAAGTTTCATTTTCCCATCATCAATTAAAAGGAAATCACCAACTTGAATATCATCAAATAATTCTGGACAATCAATATGAAATCTTTCTCTAGTTCCAAGAACTGGTTCTTTGAGAACTTCAACTTTGTCGCCTTTTTTATATGTCGCTATGCCGTTTTCAAATTGACCAGTTCTAATTTCAGGTCCTTTCGTGTCAGCCATAACACCTATATAACGATTTTTCTTTTTTGCTACTGCACGAATCATATCTATTCTTTTACCATGTTCTGTTTGATCCGCATGAGAATAATTTAGTCTGGCAACATTCATGCCAGCATCTATCATTTTTTCAATCATTTCAGGTGTATCAATAGAAGGTCCAACAGTACAAATTATTTTAGTTTTTCTTTTCATAAATGCCTCCGACTTCTTACTATTCTTATTATACATGATTTATATGAACATTACTATATGAATGCGGTTTCAATGTATTTTAACATTAAAAAACACAATTTATTGTACAAATCAATTCGTGATTATGCTAATATAAAATTAATAGTAACGAATAAAAAGGAGATAGGAATGAATACTTGGTCAGCAGAATTTAAAAGATTAATGTCATATGATAAAGTGAATTTTATCATGCATTGCTTGAAAGTTGGTTTTATTTTCTTATTCTTAATAGGACTAGTTATGCCTTTTGTCGTAGGTGTTAATATTAACAATGGACGGGTATCAATGGCTGGTCTTGTTGGTGGTGTATTTTACACCTTACCGATTGCTGTTTTTCTTGTATTATACGTATTCATGGTTTTGTCAAAGAAAACAAAAGTAGCTGATTTAATTTTTAAATTATCTTCAGCAGTTGGATTCATAACTATCCTATGGGGATTCATCTTATTTTTTGTTGGCTTTAATCCAAATGGCGTTGACCTTGGAACAGGTATGATGTTTATGATTTTATTTAATGCTTGTATGTGGTATATTGTATTTGCAGAAAAAAAGGTTAGCACTTTTGTTAGCAAATATACTAAATCCAATGTATCGAGTCAAGATAATAGAATTGAAGCATCAAAAGAGGAATAAAAAAAGAAGGCTAGCCTCCTATTTTTCAAACAATCCAATAAATATTTCTACGAGTGCTGGATCGAATTGTGATCCGGCATTTATTTTAATCTCTTTGATGGCTTCTTCATGTGTTAAGGGATTTCTGTATGGTCTTTCTGAAATCATAGCATCATAAGCATCTGCAATTGAAATGATTCTTGCTCGTAAAGGAATATTATCACCTATCAATCCTCTTGGGTATCCTTTTCCATCAAAACGTTCATGATGAGATAGTATATCTTGTGCTATTTCTGAGTATTCCGGTGTTGCGGATAATATTCTATATCCTATTTCTGGATGTTTTTTAATACTTTCCCATTCTTTATCTGTCAATTTGCCTGGTTTATTTAAGATTGCATCATCAATAGCAATCTTTCCTATATCATGCAACTGACTAATCAATTTCAATAGGTTAATTTCATCTAGTGTCATATTTAAAGCTTTACCTAAAGAAGTGCAAATATCAGAAACTCTTTCTGAATGTAATTCTTCTCTTGGGTTTTTTTCGTGCAAGGTTTTTATGATTGTTTTAATTGTTTCATTTCGATGAGAACTAATTTCGAATAGTTTATGTGTATACATGTCATCTTCAGCTGCTTTAACAATATCTTCGATTAATTCATTATCCATCTTAGTCGCTACTCCAAAAGAAACAGATACAACCATATCCATAATTTTTTCTGATTCCATGCCTTGCTTTAAACCTTCGATTAATGTGAGTGCGTACTCTTTAGTCGTATTTGGCATCAAGATCACAAACTCATCTCCCCCAATGCGTGTTACACGATTATCATTTTTAAATGTTGAGATTAACAAATCTGCCACTTTAACCAATAGTTGATCACCTTTACCATGACCAAAAGCATCATTCATCACCTTTAATCCATTAATATCTGCAATGATAATTGATAGTGGAAGATATTTAGGTTGATTTAATCTTGCAAGCTCTTCTGTATAATAGCGTCTATTGTATAGATTTGTTAAATAGTCTCTGTAACTTAAATGCATGATAGATAGTTCGTGTTTATAATTTTCAGTGATATCTTCGGAAAAGATTGTAACTCCAGTAATGCGTCCTTCATCATCTTTAATTGGTGTATATATTTCTTCTAAATATTTATCTTTATTGACTTCAACTTCCACTACGCGTTTGACAGTTTGACCAGACAAAGCTTCATCAACATATGTTTTGATTCTTGTCCGCATTTTCTCATCTGTTATACATTCTAAGTAATTCATTTCTTTATTGATGTCGATATTGTAGTAATACTTCATATTATTTTTATGGAAATTATTAAATGCTAAATATTGATAATTAAAATTGATAACAAATATTTCCATTGTTTTTGTAGAGTCTAAACTAGATTGTAAAAGCATTTGCTGATCTTTAATTAATTTTGTTGATAAAAGTCTTTCTTTTTGATTATGAAGTGAAAGTGCAAGAAGCATTGTTACAACTGGAAATAAAACTAAATATGGAATAGCTAAATTTATAATGATATCAAAAGCCATAGGCCAAGGAAAAAGTAAGAAACATAGCAAAGTAACAATATGTGCTATTAAACCAAGTAGATAATATTCAACACCGATTGACATCTTTGGAAATGATTTTCTGATACGAAACCATAATAGTCCTAAGGTTGCTGTGGAAACAATGGTTGCTACGCCTGGATACATCCCAGTTCCTCCAAGTGAAACACGATAACTGATGGCAACAACCACAGCAACAAGAGTTGTTATTGGTCCAAAAAAGACTCCAGAAACAGCCAAGAGAGCTGAACGCGTATCAAAAATAGCACCAGTTTCAACTTCCCAATGATTTATCATTAAGAGTGTAGCAAATCCACCAATGACAATACCTAAAAAGATCTTATGTGTTAATTTTTTTTGTCCAGGATTAAAGTTTGTTGCTGCATAGATAAAAACTAATGCAAATAATAAAACAATATTTTGCATTAATTTACTTATAAGATCTATGCCTTCACTAAAAATCCACATATAAATAACCTCTATGATGAAATTTATGATTACTATTTTATTCTAACATTTTTAGTGTTTATATGCTATAAACTTAAGATAATTGTAATAATATTTGTTTTTCATAGCATAAACAAACTATTCGATCAAAATACTGTAAAATTCAACGCCAACTGACCAACATCTTGTGCCTGTAAAATTATTAGATGGGCTAACAGCGCTATGAAAAGAAAAATCATCAAAAAGTAATTGATCATCAATCCACACAGATAAAATTTTTGTAAATGGGGTATTAGGATCTATTTCAACCTGAAGTACTATCTCATGTGTGCTTGACCACCATAGAGCACCTTCTGTTGTATTCTTATCTGGTATAAAACTATTTGTATAATCAAATTTATAAGATGAAATAGGGCTACCTTCTACACCATTCGTTCTTTCTCTAATTAATACAGTACCTCTAACATATCCTCTATCGAGTTGAATGACATAACCTGTATCTTTATTGTCAGGTGCAAGTGTTGTTTCAAAAAAGACTCCAAACCCTCCAGTTGTTCCTGAATTCAATTTTGCAGATACAAAAACAGAATATTCACTTCTAGGATTCTCAATAAAGAATAATCCATATGAACTATACAAATTGGTTGGATTGCTTACCCAAGTTCCTGTTTTAATAAATTCAGTAATATCTAGACTTTCAAAAATATATTCAGATGTTGTATCCTCTGCGATTGCATTTAAACTATATAACCATGTTTGATCAACTTCTGACCAGTAAATCGAAGCATCTTTAACTTTAGCAGTAATCAATTGGTCAATATAACCCTCATCATAAAGTATTTGCATTCGTTGTTCATCTGTTGTTGATGTACCAAAATAAGGTTCAGAGACATCGTTAAAAACAACATAAAAGTATGTCGCTTCATTAAGTGTTTGTACATTTGCTAAGTCCGCCTTAACTCTTGTTCTTTCGATTAATCCTGACATCATAGTAACAGCGATAGCAGCTAAAATACCAATGATTACTATAATGGCAAGTAATTCAATTATAGTAACACCTTTTTTGCTCTTTATCTCTTCCATAATCATTATTATACCTTTTCTCCAACTTTTCGGAGTCATTTCACATTAATATGTGTTGTATGATTTATTTTGATACAATTATGCTCCCCTGTTAAAATCTACTCACTCTCACTGACCAAAAGAAAGTTCATCATGCGATATATAAACTTTTGGGTGCCAATTTACTTATTATTTGGATTGAATCCTTTTCCTACATATTCATTACCTTTTGAATCTAGCCCAATAAAGGTTGAAACTCGTAATTGTCCCCCATAAGGTAATTCAACCGAATATGGATTGCCAGCACTTCCAGCTGTTAGAGTTCCATTAAAGAAAGTATTTGGTCTATTACTTAATGCAATCACAAAATCTTCTCCAGTACTACCTGTTCCACCATCAAAAGATACTGTTACTTTTCCTATAAAATTAGTTGTATTATGAGGTTGTATTATTCTATCAAAAATTTTCCATTCATCAGCAGTTCCCCAATTGCTCAATGCTTTTGAGCTCACTAGGTATTTGTATTTAACACCATTCAATGGTTCTGTGATAATTTGTTCAATCAGATGATATGCTAAATCATCTCTTCCTCCTCGACTATTTCGTAAGTCGAAATGAATTTCTGTAATTTTGTTTTCTTTTAATGCTGCAATAAAATCGTTAACGAGATTTTCATCATTAAACATCTTAATAACGACATTTAATATCCCCTGTGAAACACTAATTATATATGGTGGATTCACATCAAGTTTTGAATCCATAAAAAATTGTCCATTACTAGTGCAATCTCGCTTTAAACTGACACTTCTTTCTTTGCAATCTCGTAAAACCCCAAGCTTGATATTCTTTTCTTTGGGTCCACTTAATAGATAGTAAGCATTGATTACTTCGTTTGCCTGCTTTGAACCTCTTGCATATAGTCTATTGATGCTATTGAAATATTCACATACTTCTATATCATCAACAAAAGTAATGAGGTCATTGACTTGAACATCATTTAGTATTAGGTCTTCATTATTACCAACACGGATAATTCTAAAAATATTGTCATTTATTTCTACTTCAATGGCTGGTTTTGAATATCCAGGTACAATATATCTCCATGGAGGTATTATAGTCGTATGCCCATCATTAACATATGAAATAAATTTCATCAATTCAAAATAATAATCTTGAACATTTTGAGCATTCATAATGGGTTCAACGAATTGATCCACTAAATGCTCCCAATCAATTTTCTCCAATTTTTCCTGATAGGGATAATAATGTTTAATCTCAGACCATACAGTATATAATCCTCTTAATTTTTCATCAGAATTCATTTATTTGTCCTCTATTCAATTTTTTATAGCCATAGATATTTTCATTATAATATATTTTTTTACTTTATTAATTTTCTTTCTTTAGCAAATTCATCTACCAAATAATCCATAACAAGTGAACCCGTTGAACAATTTCCCATGAGTATCAAACCTGATCCCTCTTTGGTCATGATATACCGACTGGTAAAACCAGCATTTCCTCCTTGATGAAAATAGACCATTGGTGTAGCTTGAAAGATTCCTAAACACATCTTGACCTGTTTCATTGCATTAGCAACAGGTGTTAACATCATTTCAACAGTTACTTGAGATAAATATGAACTTTTACCAATCATGCATTTTTGTAGTTCAATCATCCATTTAGCTAAATCACGTGGAGTTGTCACTAGGCCAGCAGCTGCCAATTCTGGATACATGCGGTAGTTCAACTGAACTTTCTTACCTTTCCTATAATATCCAACAACACCTGTCTTATTTGAGTCAAGAGTTGATTCTGTCATGTTCAAGGGATCAAACACCAACATTTGTATAAGATCTTGAAAACTTTGATGCGTGACCTCAGTCAGAATTTGTTGTATGAGGATGTATCCTCCACCAGAGTAATGATAAGCTAATCCGGGAGTTGAAGTCACTTTAATCTTCGAAGAATTTCCTTTTCCTTGGATTACTTCTGAAAGACAAGGTACGTACTTGTTACGCAAATAACCCTTAAATCCTTCGACATTTACCCCAGCGGTATGTGATAGTAACTGTCTAAGTGTGATTGGTTGATCAAGAACGTAATTTCTTAAATATACATTCACATCGATATCCAAATCAACAATCTTTCTTTCTACAAGTTTCATAACCGCTGTCGCAGTAATGGATTTAGAAAGTGAAGCAACTTGAAACATGGTAGCTTCTGTAATTGTGGTTTGATCAGAAAATGAAACTTGACCATATTGAAACAGATCCTTAATCTTATAATCTACGACAGCCACTCCAGAAAGAGCACTGAGACCATGTTTTTCCATCATTTCAATTACTTTTTGTTCCATCGATTTCACCTGTTTTCTGACTACATATGTAGTCGTATTTGAATATATTATATATTACAGAACAGTAAATGTAAAGACTAGATCGATGTAATCTTTGTTCGTTATCTGCGTTTCGAGAAATCGTCAAATGGAATGTCTTTGAGCAGAAAAGGATTTATAACTCAGGTACACATCTTTAGTCTGTCTTCAAATGTTAATCTCATAATAAAAAAACTCCTTCGTTTAAGATCAGGTATCATTATTATACCTTCTCTACAACTTTTTGGAGTCATTTCAAACAATTTTGGTTGTGTGACCTATTTTGATACAATTACGCACCCCTAGCAGAATTTACGCACCCTTACTGATTTTTAGCACCCATATATAGTTGTGCACCTAGCTATACAGTTAATATAAAAGTAGACACCCCTATAAATTGGCTTATTGAATAGAGATTCTCTGTTTATATACCATCATCAATTAATAATTGATTGATTTGATTACACTCTTCTTCAAGTATTGGACAACGCATTTAACACCATTTTTGTTAAAAAAGTCATGAATCTCTTCTTCGTATTGCCAATGATGATTAGTATTTATGCCGTAAACACTTCTTTGATACCTGCCCAGACTATCGCAGAAGCACACATTACACAGGGTTTCTGAGTTGAATATAATTGAAATCCTTCAAGATTCATTCCATATTTTTTAACAGCATTTTGTATTGCTTTTAACTCTGCATGAGCAATTGGATCATTGTCTTTCTCCACTGAGATCATTTCCTTACATACCAACTCATTATTTTTAAAAACAAATGCTCCTGTAAATGTCTGATAGGTCAAAGCATTTGACATTACAAATTCAATAAGTTCATGTATTCGTTTAATATAGTAATCTTGTTGCACATCGCACCTCAATATCACATATTTATTTAATAATTCTCTCAACTTTAAAAATTACTGGTCTTATCCCATCTGAACACGACACAATAAGAACATTATCTTCTTTCATCCAACCAGTGTCGCTAAAATTCCCACCTCTAATAAGTGTTTGAATCGTTCTTTGAAGATCAATCCAAGCCCAAGCACAAAAGTCATCTGGTGGTCTGACCATATTTTCCACAATAAACTCTTGACCTTCTTCAAATGCATCGCAAATTAATGCGTTGCTTTGAGTATACTCCTTTGCTAAATCAGAGTTATACATTTTTTTAAGCACTGTTATCTTACAACTGTTCATAATAACCTCCCTAATCATTTAATATATGAATTGATTCTCAAATTTCAATGGATTCTGCAAACTACTCGTGAATATGACTTCTGACTTTTTTGTACATATTCAACAACCTCAAAATAGCCACTAGGTGCAGCACTGTGATAACGGACATTATCACTAATATTAGAAAGTAATAATTTAAATGATCTATTCTTGGTAAAATAAATATCATACTAAAGTATAGAGGAAATCCAGTAAGCAACAAAAAGCTAATTAATCTTAGGTAAACCCTGCTTTTGGAATCGTTATCGTTGAAAATCGTTAAGTCAAGTTTTTCAGCATATTCTTGACAGAAGTAATACCATCCATTTGCTTTTGAGATTAGTTTCCACCCTGCATCTTCATATATTTGCATATATTCTGCTTCCGAAATCTTGCCACCTAGACCCCTAAAATCCATTTGATAAATTAACTTTTGAGGTATATCCTTCTCAAAAATGTATCTACCAAAAGCAACTTTTACCAAACGATATCCATCTAGAGATTGCTTCTCTAAAAATTCTTTTTCTTTATCAATCTTCCAAGGATAAAACCATCTTATCATAGATTTTTTCATAATTCTCCTCCAATGTCACGAATACCGTTAGTAACCATTTCCTGCATTCTTTTGATTTCATAGTAAATAAGTTCGCGACCTAAGTCAGTCATTTTATATGTTTTTCTTCGTTTGTTGATTTCGTCCTCCCCAACACTGATTATAAGTTTGTTGTCTAGAAGTGCGCTAAGTGCTCCATATAGCGTTCCTGCAGCTAAAATTAATCTTCCGTTACTAATTTCTTCAACATTCTTAATAACTCCATAACCATGGAGTGGAGTTGATAATGATAATAATATGTAGTAAGTTGCTTCAGTTAAGGGTGAGAATCTCTTAATCCCATTTTTCATAATACACCTTGTATACTCAATACTGTAATGATGGTTTGAGTAATTCCTTTCTTTATATTGTTATAGTATTGTATCTAGTTGTGACATATATTCAAACTATATCGTGTCTCTTTATATCGCACACCAATATAATAACATTTTTATTTCATTTGTCAATCTTAAAATATAAAATGTGAAAAATTCCTACACTATCACTATTATTTAGGACATATCGCCTCTAAGCGTCAAAAAAGGCTTGATACTTATGTACCAAACCAATTGTGTTATATGACCTATTTTGATACAATTACACCCTTATCAAAATTTACTCACCCTCACTAATTTTTACATGAAGCTTTACCCAGTTCAAATACTCCATTATATTTGTATCTTCGTCTTGATTGTAAGTAAATCCAAAATGATTACCAACAGATGGTGCTATGCTTCTAAACAGCTCGCAGGCATTAAATATTGCTGTCCACAAATCGTTATAATCACTACCAGAATAGGTTTTTAGAAATAGAGAATAGATGTTTTTGGGTAAATACTTCTTATAATACTTTCCACTCATCCCAACTGAGACCGAAAAATTAGTATTTATGCCAATATACCAATCAATCAATTTAGTCATATTTTCTCTGACTACCACATTATACATCCACATAGCATATGGGAGTTGATCACGTGCAATACCTTTTGCAACATTTTGGAGACACCACCAGAAATCATTACAACGACTTTTATATTGAGATTCTTCAGGTTTTTTAACGTAATAGTCTGAATCATTTGTTGGAGGAATTCCTGGAAGACAATTATCTTTATCTATAATCAGGACAGTTAGCGAATCTCTTGTATACTCTTTAAGCGCATACTCTTTTGTCCGGATATGTAAATCTATGCGGTTTCTGTCTTTAAAAAGCATAAGCCATGTGTAGTGGGTTTCAGATTCTTTTCTGTCCGGCTCTTGAATAATGGCAGGTTTACCAAAAACTATTATCCAGTTCTTATCATTCAAAAACGATTTGGTTTCTGTCACCAAGAATACAATATCATAATCCTGAAATATATCCTTGCTGACGTTTGGATTGGCTCTGGAACCATTCATGTAGACAGCTCTTATGCGCTCATCATTCTTGGCAACGTTTAGAATCAAATCAAACATTTCTTTTTCTGTCCGCATTATAAACCCTCTTCTCTATGACTTGCTCTTCATCCAACTAACCGATTATCTTATGCCATCAATTGCTTTTATTATATAGTAGTTTTCAGGTAAATTAAATAGGTCAATGAATTTTCCATTAGAAATTTTTTATCAGATTCGTTCATAAAAAAGCTGAAATTTCGAAAATTCCAATTTTTGTGTTTTAGTATGAACAATGTTTAGTTAAGATATACGTTAAGTGATATATATATTTACAAACACCAATTGCGTCGAGTTGTGCGAAGAGCTATACAAAAGCTTTACAACAAGATAAATGAAAATTAGCAGATAGGTGAAAATGTCCATTTCTGCAAGAAAGGGCCTGATACATAAGCAAATTGTCAATTTGCCTATGTATCAAACCTATGCTTCTTATATGGTTTGCATTACCTATTTTGATACGAATTAGCACACCTAATAAGATTAGTTGGCACCTTGACTTCAAAATTGACACTCTCCTATATGGTGATTGAGATTTTCCTTGCTTTTTGTATGCATATATTTTAAGCCACACTGTTCAAATTCCATACCAATTCAATCTTATGCCAAGACAAAAAGACACCTCAAGCGTCTTTAGTTATGCTTGCCGATAATACTTTAGCACGTTTTGTGCTCTTCGTGTTAAATACTCGCACGGCCTCATCTTCTGACCGATATCAATCAACATCTTGCCATTCATTGTCGATTCCAACTGCCATCCTTCTATAGTCTCCTTGGATTGAATCAAATCCAAGGCATCCCTCAAGCGTTCATCACGAATCTCCAGTTGACGAAATATATCAACAATCTCCAGTACATCGGTCTGATACATCAGCGGAAATCCGAATTTCGTCCAACCTGGTTTGGCGATAGTTTTGAGATCGTGACTTTTTTTGTAAATATGATGTATCAGCAAAAACTCCGACAGTTCCTCGATTTTACGATTGACTTCTTGGGTTCGGCGATGTACTGGAATTTCAGCAAGTGCCTTCAACGATTTCACAACACCCATGAAACAGGTGTGTGTGGAAAAACACGCTACATTATTGGCATACTTGGGATCCATGACATCCGTGAAAACACCATCGTCGGTACGTTGATAGCGGATAATCCAATCTATCGCTTTTTGAATTCGCGGGTCATCCATATAGCCAAATCGAATCATCGCAAATACCATATTTCCAGTCAAACAGGGAATGACTTGACTCGGTAATCCTGATTTGTATTTCACACTGTAGGAGACCGAAAAACCGCCCGATTCCGATTCATATGAATGATCCAGAAGAAACTCACAAGCTCGTCTGACACGAGGATCAGTCGGATCTGCGCCAAGTTCGGCAAGAATCAGGACGTTCCAGACTGTTCCTTTGTATTTGTCCGTGTAAAACCGTTCTCGTTCTCCCCAGTAGCCATCAGGATGTTGGGTTTTGAAAATTGCTTCGATAGATTCATTCAAGACTTCCACCTCCATATAAATCCACTCTACAGTGTAATGATACTATTAAGCGGATAAGTTGAATTTTAATCAGTATTTAAAACTGAAATCATATACATACAAAGTATATCATTATAAGAGGCTGGTAAGCAAGTCAAATTTTGAATCCGGTACCTGAATTGTGAATAATTTTAAAAATCGGAATGCCTTCTGCTGGAAATCGTGTAGAAACTCATTCACTTACATAAATTCATCGACTTTTTTGATGCGTTTTGGTAGTTAACATGGGGTGGTTTATCCTCCATAAGGCCCTATATAGCGCAAAAAAAGGATTGATTTATTGTATCAATCCTATGGTTCTTATATGGTGCGGTTGATGGGACTCGAACCCACACACATTGAAGTACTACCCTCTGAAGATAGCGTGTCTACCAATTTCACCACAACCGCTAAAAAATTAAATATTCAACAATAAAAATGAATCTTTTGGTATAGTCATACTCTTT
>JAHISX010000048.1 GCA_018817915.1 Bacillota bacterium | reverse complement strand
GGTAGAAAAAAAGGCATATCAGAAATCAATCTGACATGCCTATATTTGTGCACCACAACCTATTTTAAAGGGGTGTGACACCACAACCCATTTGAAAGGTGTGTTTCCTAAAAACCACAACCTATTTTAAAGGGCCTTTTAAATTAACGACCTTTTTGTTTATGAGTAAGTTCTGGAGTGTTTAGCTTTGCTGCATTTCTTAACTCTTCCATATAAGCGCTAACTTCTTTTTTCTTAGCTTTCTTATAAAGGAAGTCATCAATACCATAAGCTGCACGATGTCCATCAGCTACACCTGAAATTAAATCTGGACCACGCATGATATCTCCACCAACATAAAGCCATTCTAAACCTTCAACTTGACCATATTGGTCAGCTTTGATCTTACCTCTGGCAAATGTTAATCTTGATTTTAATGATTCAGGAATATAGTCGTAATCAGGTGATTGTCCAATCGATAAGAAGACTTGGTTTGCAGGAATATCAATTGCACATTCTTTATCAAATTGAGGATTGAATCTACCTTCAGAGTCGACTAAACATAAGCACTTGTACATGCGAACACCAACAATATTATTCTTTTCAAGAATAACTTCTTGAGGTCCATTACCACAGAAGAATTGAATACCTTCATCAACACCTTCCATGACTTCATCATCACTTGCAGGAAGTTCATCCCAGTTTTCAAGTGAAGTCAGTTTAACATTACTCTTACCATACTTAAGCATTTGAAGTCTTGTCGCACTACGTGCAACGTCAAATGCTACGTCACCACCACCGATGACTAAGACATGTTCTTTAACATTGATATCTTCAAGTTTTAAGACACCGCGTTCGTAATCTCTAACTTGTGGTAAGAAATCCATAGCAGCCATCACATCTTTATGATCAGATCCTGGAATATCTAGATTGCGTGCTTTAAAGAATCCGGTTCCTAAATAAACAGCATCATATTTCTTTTCTAGATCTTCCATTGAAATATCTTTACCAACACGTTTGTTGGTTAGGATATTGACACCAATCTTTTTAATGAAGTCGATATCTTTATCAATCGCATAGTCAGGTAAACGATAAGCAGGAATACCATAACGCATAACACCACCAGCAAGAGGTTTTTCTTCAAATAGATCAACCTTATAACCCATGGTTCTTAAGTAATATGCAGCACTAAGTCCAGATGGACCAGCACCAACAACTGCAACCTTAGCATCAATGACTTCTGATACAGGCTCAGTTACGATTTTATCATATAAATCAGCAGGTGCACTATCGATGATATAACGTTTTAACCAGCGAATTGCAATGGCTTCACCTCTAACAGCAATCGCACAAGATGTTTCACAATTGTGCGTACAAATACGTCCACAAACACCAGGTAGTGGGTTTGTTTCATAAATGTGTCTAAGACCACCTTCAATATCATCTTCCCAAATTGCTCTAATGTATTGAGGAATATGCATTTGAACTGGACAGCTAGAAGTACATACGCCACATTCAACGCAACGTGCAGCTTCTAGTTTAGCAGTTTCTTTTGAATAACCTTTAACAACTTCCATGAAGCTTTGTGTTCTTTCTTCAGGATGAACATGCTCCATAGCAATACGGTTCAAGTCAAGTAAATCAGAGACTTCATCCTTAAGATAACCATGTTCAACAACTTCACCTTGCCAAGTTTTTTCAGGCATTAATAAGAAATCTTGAGGATCTGTACTGGCATAGATATATTCTTTGCTCATTTCTAATGAACCTGTTGTACATGTATCTACACACAGTGCACAGAAACAACATCTACCATAATCAATAATTGGTCTTTCTTGAAGTTTGCCTGCTTCATCTAAGATATCTGTTCTTTCAGTCATAATAATGGCTTCTGTAGGGCAAATATCAGCACATGTGCCACAACCAATACAAAGTTCCCAATCATTTGTGTGGAAACCTCTTAGGTTATCTGGTGCTGTTCTTGGAGAAGCATCAAGTCTGCTCTTAAGTTTGATGATTGAATTATTGTTTAAGTAGTTTGAATTCTTTTTTGTGAAGATGTCATTCATCATATGACTGACAGGCTTCTTAAAAAGATACTTAAAGTGTTTCATTGGATTTAAAATACTTAGTGTACGATATTTTTTCTTCATCATATCCTCCTATCGATCAATCTCTGGGGAACAAACACCCATCGTATCGATCCATAATGCTGCATCATCTAATCTGGTACCAGGTAAATATTTTTCAACCCCGAGTAAACCTTGAGGGTAACTTGCTCCACGGACGCCAACACGCCATGGATTGGTTCCACCATTGGAGACCATGTAGTAACCAAATTCACCACGAGATGATTCCACTGGGCTATAAACATATCCTTTTGGAACTGTCCATCTCATCGATTGTCCTCTGCCGAGTGGTACTCTAACAGGACCTTCAGGCATTTTAGCTAGACATTGTCTAATGATACTGATTGATTGAATAATTTCTTTTAACTTGCAGTCAATACGTGATCTAGCATCGCTATAATCAGAAGTAGGTACTTCAAATTCTACTTGATCATATCTTGCATATGGCATGACTTTTCTAACATCATAAGGTTTGCCAACAGAAGATCGCATACCGATTCCTGTGACACCTAATTCCCAAACAACATCTGCAGGTAACATAATTGTATCTTTGATACGTGCGACGATGGAAGGATTTTCAATACCTAAATCACGATATTCTTCATATCTAGATTCTAAACTATCAATGAATGCGTGAATATCTTTTTCAATACCTACAGGTAAGTCTTTTCTAACACCACCAGGTACGATGTATTGATGATATACACGGTGACCAGTAATTTGTTCGAAAATATCTAGAATAGAGTTTCGATCAGCATGGGCATGATACATCAATGTATAGTTACCAGTAGGTCCACCTAATCCACCATAAGCCATCAAATGAATGCTCAAACGAGCAAGTTCTAAAATGATCATTCTGATCCAGTGTGCACGTTCTGGAGCTACAATACCTAATAGCTTTTCAGTGCCCATTGCAAATGCCATTTCATTAATATCTGGTTCAACAACGCAAACGCGAGGAATCAAGGAAATATTGTTGATCCAAGTATGTCTTTCCATACCTTTTTCAAAGCCACGGTGCAACATACCAGGAAGCAAAAATGATTTTTTAATGATATCACCATCAACATAGAGATGGACAGAAGCATTACCGTGCATACCAGGATGCTGAGGTCCTAAGAATAGTTTCATCTGTTTCATATTTTTTGACCTCCTTTTAAGGATTCTGCACGTTCTTTACGCGCTTCACGTTTTGCTTTCTTATCATTTTGGTCACTTAAAACTAAATAATCTTCATTATATTCTCTTTTTGTGAACTTTCTATCACTATAAGCTTTAGGATCGAAATCCTTTCTTAGTGGTGGCATATCATCCCACATTTCAAGAATCAATTGTTTTTGATAATCAGGATTTCCTGGGAATTTAACTCCAAAAAATTCATGACATTCTCTTTCATAATACTTAGCGCCTGGATAAATATGAATAATTGTTGGCATGACAGGATCATTGCGATCAATTTTTGTTCTAATTTGAATATGAACTGGACGTTCCCAATTCATTAAAATATAGACAACTTCAATTTTATTTTCATCTGGCCAATCAACAGCGCTTAAATAAGACATTTGAATCCAACCAGCATTTCTTAAGGTAACAAGTGCTTGAAGGACATCTGCTTGTTTCAACACAAAGCTTACTTGATATTGATCAATGACATCAGTTTCAACAATTTTGAAGTTCTGATTCATTAATCCTTTTAAAAACTCGACGTTATTCATGGAATTCATCATGGATAATGACCTCCCCAAGTGCAGCTTTTTGGTTCTTTTTATACCATTCATTGTTTTCTTTATACTTAATCCAGCCTTTTGCTGTTTTGTCTCTGATTTGTTCCATTAAATCAACAAAACCATTCATAACTGATTCAGTATTTGGCATGCAGCCAGCGACATATGTGTCAACTGGAATATATTGATCGAGTTGATTAATAACAGCATGAGAATCATGATAGATACCACCATTGATTGGGCAGCTACCTAATCCTACAACATATTTAGGTTCACTCATCTGTTCATAAGTGTAAATAACTCTTCTTAATGATTTAACAGATAAGTAGCCGGAAATAAGTAAGATATCAGCTTGTCTAGGTGTTGCCATTGGCCCCATACCTAAACGTTCCATATCATATGCTGAAGTCATTGCTGGTGGTAATTCAATTGCACAGCAACCTGTACAATACATCAGCATCCATAGAGAGTTTCTTCTAAAGAAATCACCTATTTCCCACCATTTGCGATCGACTTCTTCTTTACTTAATTTTCTTGGTTCGGTAAATTTTGTACTTTTCATATTGAGACCACCCATCCAAAGTAAATTGCGATTATCGCTTGTGTTATAGCCATAATTAATGGCCACTTGTAATAGAATTTAACAACTTGATCAATCTTTAAACGTCCATTGACATTCGAGATTAAGTTAACGAATGTATAGACGGCGAAATACTTAGCTAAGAAGATGAAAATATTTTCTGCACCACCCAAGAAGAGGTGAACAAATAAACTGACTTCAATAAATACAGTAATTTCATGCATAATGAATAGCATACCTAATTGTTTTCCACCATATTCAACCATTGGACCAGAAGCAATTTCTGCTGGAGCAATATAAGTTTCAAAGGGTTTCTTACCAAGCATACCCATTAAACTAAGTATACCCACGATACCACCAAGAGGTAAGGCAATTAAGAACCAAGTGTTACCAGAAGCTTGTTGGAATAAACCGATTTCGGTTAGACTGCTAAATCCTGTCGTGTTAATGATTGTTAAAACAATAATCATAAATGGTACTTCATAAGCAAGCATCGTTGTTAAGGCACGCATGACACCAATACTCGCGTAAGGATTCCCACTACCAGAAGCACTCATTGCCATACCTAACATACCAACAGCAATTAAATAAACAAAGATGAAGAAGTTGTCATATCCAGCAAAAGCAACGATATTGTTCGTTAAAGGCATGAACATTGCAGTTGCAATGATTCCACCTAAAGCCATAATGACACCAAAATCAAAAATCCAACCATGACTTGTTGCTCTCTTACTTAAGAGCTTGAAGATATCAAGGAATTCTTGATACCATTTAGGTCCATAACGTTTTTGTAGACGAGCAATAATCTTTCTATTGACACCAGCAACGCTTGTCTGAAGGACAAAGCCGAAGAATGCAATTGCAAATCCAACTAAGATATTAAGTAGCATTATAGTTCACCCCACAATAGGAAGGCTAAGATTGCAACAATCCAGAAGACTGCTACCTCAACATACTTGGACATAAATAAATATTTCGCAAGTTTTCCTAATTCTTTTACTTTATTTGCAAGTGCATCGTAGAAATCTGTCATCTTCGTTGTATATTTTTCATAAAGTCTTTCTAGTGGTGCATAAAAATCAACGCTGTAATGTAACAATTCTTCTGAATGGATGAAGTTAGCAGCCGTATAAGTATCCATCAAGCTAACTTGACGAGATTTCTTGAGTAAGATGAAAATGATGAATGCTACAACAACACCAAAACCAAAGACACCTGCAATCAGTGCTGGAAATAATGTGCCATTATTACCACTAATCGTTAATGCAGGGTTATTAATAACAAGAGGAAAAAATCCTAATTCAACATTAATTTTATTGATGAATCCCAAGATACCATTTGGCAAAATACCAGTATACATATTAAGTAATGTAATGATTACCATTGGAATCAACATTAAGATTGGAGCTTCTTTAACAGTTTTCTTAAACTGTGGAAGTTCTTGACCTAAGAATAATGCTGCAAGAGGTCTAAATACATATAAGAATGAACCAATACTACCAAAGAAGACTGCAATTGCTATGAAGATTAATCCTTTATCGATGACAGCTTGGAAAATTAACCATTTACTGATGAATCCACCCATTGGAGGAATACCAGCCATTGAAATAATTGCAACTAAGTAAACGATATAAGTGATAGGCATCTTGTGAATAATCCCACCAAGTTCGCTCATCTTGGTTGTTCCAGTTTGACGCGCTACAGCAGCAATTGCCATAAATGCACCAGCACTAGCTAAAGCATGTGCTAAGATATGATAAAATCCACCAGCAAGTGCTACAGAGTCTAATAAACTAAATGCGACTATGATATATCCACCATGACTCATTGAAGAATAGGCAAGTAGTTTCTTTGCATCATCTTCTCTAATTGCCATGAGCGTTCCAAAGACAATCGATACAGCACCTAGTATTGCAATGATGTAATGAGCAAAAGGCATACTGATTGCTGTAATCATTGCAGAAGCAGGAGACACTTTGAGTAATGCAAGTACTGCGACAAATGCACCTAATTTAACCAAAGCACCAGATAATACTGGTGAGAATGGATGAGGTGCGTTACCATGTGCAATCGGTAACCAAATGTGAAGAGGAAAGACACCTAACTTTGCAAATCCTGCAATTAAGAAGGATATGAAGACTAAGACTGCCTTAGTTCCTGATAAACTTGCTAAACCATCAGCAATATTAAATGATCCAACATTGGTAAACATAACAAAGATACCAAATAACATTGAAAGACTACCAGCTGCAGAAAATCCGAAATAGGAAACCGCTGCTGATTTACTCTTTCCAAGAGGAATCAAGAACATTGTAGTCCAAACAATTAATTCAAAGAAGAAGAACAATTGTAAGAAACTATCTGTGAAGAATGCGCCTAATACACCAGCCAAACTTAATAAGAATAACATATTATAAGCATTCTTATATTTGTAATGATCTACAAAGTAAGGATGGAAGAATGAAACCATTGAATAAACAAATGCAACAATGATAGCGAAATAAGCACCTAAATAAGTAAATTCAAAAGTGAAACCAGGTAAGATGTTAACCGTTGTAATTAATGTATCATTGAAACCGTAATAAGCCAGTGATACAAAGACAAACATGGTTGAGAAGATGGTCAATATCGATCCTGCAAATGAATTCAATTTTGTTAAAAAATAAGATGCAATACTTGAGGCAACTAGAATCAAGATTAGAATTTCAATACTAGCCATGGTATATCACCTCAATCTGATCTTGAACAGAATCTATGCTGTTATCTAATGAATCAAGTGGTGCAGTATAAAGTCCAAATAAGACAATCATTAAAGTAATGACAGCAAATACGGCTTTATAAGGCAAATTGAATTGAACATTGACTTCCTTTTCACCAGCATACCAAAGTTTGATAAGCAGTTTAACAAAGTAAATACCTTCAACAACACTTGAAACTAAAATGAGTGCTACGACAACAAGTTGACCAGCAACTGCAAGTTGTGTTAAATAGTTAAGTTTGACGACAAATCCTACAAATAATGGTAAACCCATCACTGATAATGCAGCAACTGTAAAGGCGATACCAACTAAAATATTGTTAGCAAACAAACCTTTAAGTTCATCTACATCATCACTGTTTGTTGATTCTGTAGCTTTATTAACGACTAAATAAAGGACCAATTTGCTTAATGCATTGGCAATCACTAAATAAACTGCCCATACAATAATGCCATTGATGAAAAGTAATACGGTGATACAAGCTTGTGAGATACTTGAAAACAAAAGAATTTCTCTTGCTTTCTTGCTAGAGAATGCCATAGCTTCTCCTAAAATAACACCAGCGATCAGTAAAACGACAACGACTGTTAGTAATTTACCTTCAAAAGCAAATAAATTATGAACAAGTCGTCCAAACATTAAGGAGATTGTTGCTGCATAAACACTTGCAACCATTGGACCACTTAATGTGTTTGAATGTTTAAGGATACCTTTGACCCAAGCATTGAAAGGTAATAACTTCGCTTCAATACCAAGACCAATGAACATTAAGAAGAATGGAAGAATCAAACTACCATAAGCAGTACCTGTGGTTTGAATTTCATTAATCAAGTCCATCATGTTGAGTGTTCCAAACATACCATATAAAATCATTAAACCAAATAAGTATAAGCTACTACCAACAGTACCTATAACCAAATAATTAAAAGTTGATAAAGGTTTCTTGTTTGTAGTAGTAATTAAGTAAGCAGCGATACCAGCAACTTCTAAGAAGACAAATAGATTGAATAAGTCACCAGTGAGTAATAATCCATTAAGTGCTGCAAGTGCAACAAGTAAAATGGAACTTAATTTCTTATATTCAACAACATTTAGGATAGCTACAACAAAGAATAAACCATTGACGAGATATAATGCAATTCTTGCATATGAATCCATCAATAAGTTAATACCATAAGGTAAATCAAAGCCACCAATGACAACAATTTCAGAAGGTATAAACATCAACAATACGATGTTTGCTGCACCCACAAGTAATAATAATGCTGGAGCAATCTTCTTAGAAAGAATTGAAAGGAAAGCAGCAAGTAAAGGAATTGCTATTAATAGAATTGCGCTCATCATGCTTCCTCCATTTCATCTATTTCTAGTGTTTTGTATTTTGAATAGATACTCTTGACGATTGCAAGACCTAACGCAGTTGTTCCAACACCAATAACGATAGCTGTAAGAACTAAAGCTTGAGGAAGTGGATCGACAAAGATTAAACCACTAGAATTATTTGTGCTTGTTAAGATCGGAGCAATCCCATCATAAATAAAGCCAATACTGATAATAAATATATTTAAACCGATTTCTAAAACATTCAGTGAAACAATGATTTTGATCACATTACGATTAGTAAGTAATCCGTAAAGACCAATCATCATGAGAAGAATAGCTGCATATTGTATCATTGTTCTACCTCCTCTGTTAAGAAATTATCAATAACACCTGATATTTCACTACCAACCTTAAGACCAATTAAGATATAAACGATTGGAATGATACCAGAACTTAATAAGTCTCCAACTGTACCGTTTGGTAAGAAGTTTTGCAAGAAATATGTACCTAAAACCAATCCAACAAGACCGATAACGACATATAAACTTCCTGCAACACCTTCTAAAATCTTAAAACTCTTAATCTTAGCTCTAAATTGATCATCAGCTAAGTAAAGCAGTAACATCGCACTTGCGATCATTGTTCCACCAGGGAAACCACCACCAGGAGTTAAGTGTCCATGAAGAATAATATAAACACCAGTCATGATAATGATGCCAAATAATGCACGAGATGCTACACGAAGCATAAAATTAGGTTTAAAATCAAGACTTAATCTCTTTTGAGTGACTGCTGATCCAAGAAGAAGTGAAACACCTAAAGCACTGATGAATAACACAGTGACTTCACCAAGTGTATCAAAACTACGGTAATCAACAACAATTGAGGTCACGATATTTGCTGCACCACTTTCTGGATCTTGAGTGACACCGAAGATGATATCAGCAGTTGAATCTTTGGTGATATAACGTGAAGAAACGCGTTCAGATAAGTCTGCATAACCAAAGTCATCAAATGATGTATTCGCATCGAGTGCAAAGATGATGAGCACGCCAAGTCCAATCGTTAGAGCGAAAGCTAATAATTTTTTCATTTGGCTTCCTCCTTCTTAATTGAAAGTAGAGTGAAGACAAACAAAGCAGTCACTAAGCCAGAGCCAATGACAGCTTCTGTTAAAGCAACATCAGGTGCTTTCATAATGACAAATGCAACCACACTAAGCATACTAAGTGCTGAAAGGAAAATAACGCTCTTTATCAGTTTCTTTTCACTAACTGCTAAAAATGCAATAATGAGAAGCAATACGGAAACGACAAGCATAATATAATCAATTGTTGTCATGAGTTTCACCTCGATCTGCTAAATCATCCTTAACTAAATTTGTAGGAATGTTTTTTGCTTTGTAAGTTGCTCTAGCAATCACACTAGATCCAATTGGGTTGGATATTGCGATGAACACAATAATTACGATTAATTTAAAAGTCCAAGAGGGGTGAGCAAAAGCAATACCAATCATGAGTGAGAATGCACCCAACGTAGTTGCTTTCGTACCAGCTTGAATTCTGTTAAAAGTATCAGGCATTCTTAGAATCCCTAATCCACCAAGGAAAAAGAAGATACCGCCTATGACTAAGAAGATATAACTAATGATTTCCATCTTTTTTACCCTCCACATATCTAGCAAAGACGACTGTTTCTAAAAATGATAGAATCGCGTAGACAATCACTATATCCAAATATAAACTATTTTCGAATAACAATGCTAATAAAGCAATGACACCGATAACAAGCATATTAAATGTATCTAGTGAAACCACTTTGTCACTTAAACTAGGACCTTTAATAAAACGAATTAAAGTAAATAAAAGTCCAATACCTAATAATGAGAATACAATAATGTTAATTGTCATTTGAAGATACCTCCTAAGATATTCTCAAACGGACCACTAATCAATTTTTGATTTTCCTCTTCAGTATGACCTTTGACATCAACGGTATGGACATATAAATAGTCCCCTTCAATATCAATCGATAACGTACCAGGTGTTAAAGTGATCGAGTTGGCAAGTGTCAATTTCCCAAAATCACCTTTAAGTGCTGTTGGAATTTTGACAATACCTGGGTTTAACGGAATTTTTGGACTTAATACTCTACGTGCAACATCAAAATTCGCTAAAATAAGCTTCCAAATGAAAACTGGAAGATATATAAAAACAAATTTGACTAATTTGACCGGTAGCATGATATCAATTGTGAAATTGACAAACTTAACTAAGATCAAAGTCAAAACAGCACTTACAATTGCTCCAAGTGCTACTTCGTAGAGACTAAATTCCGCTAATAAAAGATAAGTCAAGAATAAAACAATAAATGTAGCGAAATACTTCATCTGATTCCTCCTAAATGCAAATTTTATATTTTATAGCATCGACGTTCATCATTCGCGTCTTATATTAAGACGTGAAAAAAGAAGAAAATGCATATTGAAAACAACTTTGCTAAAAATTGAAAATAAAAAGTTCTAATTACAGCCTAGTAGTTTTGGAATATAAGTTCCGACATCGCAGGTGTTTTGTTAAGCATAAATTTTTGATTGATATGTACATTATAGCATCTCAATATATAGAATACAAAGTATTTCTATACTTAAATGGGGACTTTCTAAATAATTGACATGAAAACGTTTCTATGGTTCAAAAATATAAAATATTTTAATACAGAACATGAATAGAAAAACATCTTTTATATCTTATAAGTCGAAATTTTGATATAATACTAATATAAAAAAAAGGAAAAGCACAACAAGCGAAAGGATGAGTCATCTCATCAAGGTATAAACTCATGATGGAAGATCCTATTCTATTTACTTTGACAGCAATATTTCTTATTGTGATACCCATAGTAAGCAAGAAGATTGGTAGATATAAACCAAGAAGATATTTCTTATTACCTATGATAGCAATGGGTGTGGCTTTTCCCATGTTTTTATTTTTAATGATTGTTCCTACAATGCCTTATGCCATCTATTATTTTTATGCCTCGATGAGCTTGTGGACTGGTGGCTTTATCGGATTCTTTTTCTCTATTTATTTTTACTCAAAAAGAAGATAAGCAAAAATAAAAAAAAGGATAATTCATCCTTTTTTTATCGCACTTTTTCCATGAACTCAATGAGCTCTCTTGTTTGCGGATGATCTAAAATTGTTGGCGGACCTTGTTCTATAATTCGACCCTCACTCATAAAGATAACATAATCAGCAAAAGCTCTTGCAAAACTCATCACATGAGTAACCAAAATAAATTCTTTACCTAGATCACGAAGTTCTTCAATTGCTTTTAAGACTTCATGAGTTAATATAGGATCTAAAGATGAAGTAGGTTCATCTAGAAATATAATATCAGGGTCCATGCTGAGTGCTCTAGCAATTGATGCACGTTGAGCTTGTCCACCTGAAACATTTTTAGGGAGCTTGTTGACTTGATCTTCAAGATGAAGAAGAGATAAATTCTTTAGTGCTATAGCTTCAGCTTCAGCTTTCTCAAAACCCCTTGTTTTTTCTAGAACTAAAGTAATATTTCTTTTCAATGATAAATGGGGAAATAGGTTGTGACTTTGAAATACAAAGCCAATCTTTTTTTTATATGCATCATCTCTGACATCATAATTGTTGATCAATATTTCACCAGAAGTTGGTTTCTCCAAACCAGACATCATTCTAATTAATGTTGATTTTCCTGAACCAGACACACCGATGATTGCTACACTTTTATATTTTGTTAAGTTAAGATTTAAGTTGTTTAAGACTTCTACATCATAAGTATGTGATACATTTTTAATTTCTATTTTCATAGTGACCACTTCTTTTCTATATACTTTGTTGCTTGAGATAAAGGAATCGTAATCATCAGATAGAACACCCACATTAAAATATATCCTTCAACAAAGGCAAATGTTTGTGATGTAACAACTTTAACAGCATAGAACAACTCTGTATAGGATAACACATTAAGTAGTGCACTACCTTTTATAATCATTGAAAAATTATTCATCAGTGGAGGCATCAATATTCGAATAACTTGAGGAATAATGATGTAGCGATACCTTTGATATGGGGTAAACCCGAAGAGATCCATTGCCATATATTGTTCTTCAGATATGCTTGAAAAAGCTGATTTATAAACGTTTTTCATATAAGGTGCCATATAAACAATGAGCGCTGTAAATCCCATTGCATTGCGGTTAAATGTACCAAAAGCAGGTCCGATAACAAAAGCCATGATGATAATTAAGACAAGTAGTGGAGTGCCATAAATAATTTCAGTGAAAACATCAGTTAACGCATTGAAGTATTTAACTTTAGATATGGAAAGCAAATACAAAATAAACCCTAAAACAAGGCTACCAAGTAAAGAGATAATTGATACATAAATTGTATTGATGATACCCTGTGATAATAAATAAGTATAGGGTTCAAAGGAAGAAAGCGAAAAATCTGATGATTGGCGCAAAATAACAAAAGCGACAAATGCCGCGATTGTTATGATTGCCATGATATATGAGAATATCTTATTCATTGATATAGAAGCTTAAACCAAATCTACCAAGATTTTCTAATAAAACTGAATCCCATTTTGCTGCAAGTGTTTCATATAAACCATTGAATTCATTAAATGTTGTAATAAAATCATTCGCATACTCTATGAGTTCCAAATTACCTTTTTTAGTTGCCATACCAATAGGACTTGATACAAATGAATCCCAAATAACCATTGTTTCATTTGGATTTGCTCTGTAACCATCAACAACTGGGTTAGCACTCATTAATAAAATGTCAGCTGTACCTTGTGCCACAGATTCAACTGCAGTGCCTAAATCAGTAGCTTGTGTAACGGTTTTTCCATAAGACTCAGGAATTGTTGTAGACACTTGTGAAGCAATACCTGTATATCTTGCACCTTCAATAGCTAGTAAATCTTCAACTGTTGAATCCTCGGTTAAATTATTTAATACTGCAAAATCCTTATTCACTAAAGAGATAATCTTAAAGTAGAAGTATGGATTAGAAAAATCAACCTCAAGTCTTCTTGCATCAGTAATGCTCATTGAAGCGATAGCAATATCGATTTCTCCGGATTGCAAAGCAGGAATAATTGATGCAAAATCAGTGTTAACGATTTCGACTTCTTTACCGATAAATTCACCAAATGCCATGGCTATATCAACTGAAATACCCTCAGGTACATTTTGTTCGTCAACTGTTTCAAACGGTGGATAACTTAAATCCATTCCCACTCTTAAAATGTTGTCATTATTTTCTTGGCAAGATGCCAAAACTAAGAGTGTCAGAATTATTGTAAATAATGTTAATGTTTTCTTCATTTTTTTATACTCCTTATAGATTTTTATCATACCCTTTCATTATATAGTAACCATTCTTGTATCCAAAAACATATGCACTTATTATAAACAATATAAATTTTTTTTGATTAATGGTAAAATATTATATAATAAAAGATATATTCGTTTTCTATATTTCATTTAAATTGTTTACGGGAGGGAGTTATTATTTTGATAACTAAAAGCTTATGATAACAATTGGTAATAAAGTAGTTACTTGGAGAAATATTAAACAGCTGATTGGCATTTTAATCATTCTTTTCATCCTTTTTTGGGCGATTTTCTATAAAAGCATAACGATAGAAAACTATACAGCTGATGTCACATTGGATGTAGAAGGTAATATGCATGTCATTGAACAATGGGATATGACATATTATGATTCATTTTTTTCTTTTTTAGGTGTTCATAGCGATCCTATGAAGGTCAGATTTAGAGATATAGGGTTTAATAAATATCCTGAAGACTATAACTTTCCACAAAGTGCATCTAATATTGCAATTTTTGACGAATCTGTGACTGGAGTCAATGTATTGAAAAATGGTGTGGATATGACAGATAGCATCCGAGTAGGTTATTCATATCAAAACGATAGAGATGAGTTAGGTCAGCTTATTACATGTGAACCAGCCTCTAGTGATTGTGAATCTATATTTGTTGATACAACGAATATAGGAGGATTATTAGGTAATTACACTTTCATCTATGAATATAGTATTCTTGGAGCTGTCACACAATACTCAGATGTTTCAGAGCTTAATTGGGTTTTACTCAATTATGCAGAAGCAAAGATAAAGCATGGTGAAGTTATACTTCATCTTCCAAATGCGAGTAGTGATTTGAGTGATTTATATATTTGGGGACACGGCATTGCCAATGGGTATGTAAACATAGAAAATACTGATTTAGTTAAAATAACTTTTAAAAACATGAAAGCCGATGACTTTCTTGAATTTAGGTTATTAGCTCCCAATGTTCTTTTCCCTTTAATAGATAGTAACAATATATTGATCAACGATGATGTCAATTTAGATTTAATTTATAATTATGAAAATGAATTGGTCATCTTAACCAATCAGAGTATAACAAGTGCAATTATTCTTTTTGCATCATCAGTTGCAGTTGTACTTATTATGTTGGGTACTCTAGCTTATTATAATAAAAAATATTTTCAGATGTTTAAAACTGAAGAAGTTGGAGAATATTTACGAGAGTTACCAAGCGATCATAGTCCTGCAGAAGTCGGATATTTATATAGGTTTAAAAAAACAAAGACAGAAGATATCACAGCAACCCTACTTGATTTAATCAACAGGGATTATATTAAAATATCCAATTCAAAAGTCAACATGATATCTGAAAATGCTTCTTATGATTTAGAGCTTAACACAGAAAAATCTCGAGATAACTTAAAAGAACATGAAAAGCATCTCATAGAGTGGTTTTTTAAAACCATCGGTAATGGCATCAAAGTTAAGACTAAGGATATTGAAAATTATGGTGCACATCATCTCAATCAAGCAAGAAGTTATACTGGTGAAAGCATTAAATTTACAAACCTTATCCAAGATGTTTGCGACAAACAAGATTTCTTTGATTCCACAATAGAAATTAAAAAAAGCAACGCAATGATGCTATTGACTCTACCATTCATAGCTGTGTTTTCAATCATTATTATGGGCATTATTTTCTATGCAAGTGTCTATCTTGATATCTTGATGATTATTGGTGTTTCAGTGTATTATGGATACTATGTTAGCACTAGAAAAAGAAGGAGTAAAAATGGCCAATTGTTATATAAAAAATGGTATGCATTTAAACACTTTTTAGAGGATTTTGGAAGCTTTGAAGATTATCCTATTCCAAGTATCGAAATCTGGGAACATTACCTAGCATATGCAACAGTTTTTGGGATAGCAGATAAAGTCATGGATCAACTTAAAGTAAGAATTGAAAAAGAACAAATCAATCTTGAAAATTCTAAGTTTTTTCATGAATATTACTATATGGATTCAAGACGATCTTATCATACAACAAATTTGAATCACGTTGTAAAAAAAGCAAAAGATCGTTCAAATTATAGAATGAGTCAAGCGTTAAGTAATGCACGAACTTCTTCTGCATTAAGCTCATTTAGAAGTACTGGTTCAAGTCGAAGTGCTTTCTCATCAAGACCTTCATCTTTCGGTCGTAGTGGAGGATCTAGTGGTCGTTCATCAAGAGGTGGAGGATTTAGTGGTGGTTCATCAAGAGGTGGAGGGCATGGTGGAGGAAGAAGTAGATAAAAAGAAATTTATGAAGATAAAAAGGAGAAATGAAAATGATTAATCTTGCTGTAGGTAGTTTTATTGGTATTGGAGTATTTGTTATTATTATCGTTTTGCTGGTATTAGTTATTCAAGCATACAACATTTTAGTAGACCTAAGAAATAAGGTTAGAAATAGTTGGAGTCAAATTGATATACAGCTTAAAAGAAGATTTGATATGATTCCTAATCTTGTTGAAACAGTTAAAGGTTATGCTAAGCATGAGCAATCAATCTTTGGAGCATTTGCAGAAGCAAGACAGTTATATCAACATGCATCAGAAAAAAATGATGTAGGGTTAGCTGCACAAGCTGAAAAGAGCCTAGGTGGCGCACTTAGTCGTTTAATGGTTGTTCAAGAAAAATATCCAGAATTACAAGCAAATAGTAATTTTCAGGAGTTAATGGAACAACTTTCTGACACAGAAGATAAGATTTCATTTAGCCGTCAATTCTATAATGATACGGCAATGAAAATGAATAATAAGGTCGAAATGTTTCCAAGTAATATTGTCGCAGGCATGTTTCATTTCGAAAAGGTTGAGTATTTCGAAATCACTGTTGATGCACAAAAAGAAGCACCAAAAGTAACATTCTAAACATCAAATGAAAACAAAAAAAGCAGAGCCAATTTAGGTTCTGCTTTATCTTTTATACTTTACCAACTGCCCATCCTTCAATGAAAGAGATGAGTTGTTTAAATGTTGGACTTTCAGCGTTTCTTACATAATATCCGCTGGTTGCCATGCCAGTAAGTAAGGCTTGATCAGGTGTCAAATCTAACATCAATCCTAAGACGAATCCTGCATTGAAATTGTCTCCAGCACCAGTTGTTAATTTAGGTCTTTCCACATAGGGTCCAAGCTCTTCATAAAATTGATTTTTTATGAATGTACATGAGCGATCGACTGGATGTATAACGACGCTATCAACTTCTAAATATTCATAGAGTGCTTGATTTAAATCTTCAAGAGAAACTTGCATTTTAACCAGACTAGAATCATCTAATAAATCCAATTCATTAGCAACATCATAAGCTTCTTTTTTATTAAGACCAAGGACGACAAAGAAATGATTTTTGAACAATTTAAGCATGCCTAAAGCTTCCTCAATTTCTTCTTTTTCTCGCTTTTCAGGATCTGCTAAATCAATGAAGAAAATAGGCTTTTTAACCTTCTTTGGTAAGAGGGGAACAATCTCAGTTAAAATCTTTTTCCACAGGTCAGTCATGTAAGGTAACATCGACCAGTTGACGGTTGCAAATAGATCAGTTTCACTCAGTAATTTAACTAGTTCATCTTTACCTAAATGAGAGATCATATTTTCAAAAGTAACATTGTTCAGTGATGTCATTTTACCAAGAAGAATCTTTCCATCGTTGAACTCTAATGCATCGGTATGACCAGCAGTAGCTATTGAATGGAGTTTAACATTATTTGCCATGCCATGGAAGACATCGTCAATTGTTGGCACACCTAGTGCACCAATATAATTGATTGAGGCTTCATGTTTTGCAAGTGCATTACACATGATTGGACCATTTCCACCAATTTTCTTTTGCACAGGAACAAGTTCAATATTCGTTGAAAGACCACTTGCTTTTTCTATTCTTTTTGCTAGTAATTCAATGGTTTCGATGCGTGAAAATTGCTCACTATCCATCCGTTTATCAACGACATGAATGATTTCATCGATAAATCCGTCAAATCCAATAACCATTTTTAGATTTGCAGGGTTCTTTGATTTAAGTGCTTTTGCTAATTCTACTTTTTTCAAATCCATAGTGCCACCTCTTTAGTAATTAATATCATATTCATAGTATATCAAAAAACATAACAATTTCATAGATACTCACTAGAAATCTTTTTAATAAAATATGATGTATATTTCAATGCCTTTTTGTTAATAAAAACTGAAATATAAATAATACTATAACATTATTATGTTACAATTAAATGTGGTCTACCTATTGATCGTAAGAAGATTAAAGAAAAAACATAAGGAGTTAACATGAATAATAATCAAAAACCATTAATTAATATCATACTTTCAAGTGTTTTCCTAAGTTTGGGTATTGTTTTACCTTTTTTAACAGGTAATGTTGCCTTTTTAGGAAATAGCTTTTTACCGATGCATCTTCCTGTTTTATTATGTGGATTTATTTGTGGATGGAAATACGGTGGTATTGTAGGCTTAATAACACCTCTTTTGAGAGCACTTCTTGTAGGTATGCCTCCCTTGTTTCCTGTAGCATTCATCATGTCTTTTGAACTAGCAACATACGGAGTAGTTGCAGGATTACTTTACCGGCTATTAAGTAAGAAGATCATCAACGTTTACATATCTTTAATTGTTTCTATGATCATTGGGCGTGTTGTTTGGGGACTTGTTAGCATGATTGTTTCTGCATCATTAGGGATAGAGTTTACTTTTTCAATCTTTCTTTCAAGTGCAATTATTACAGCAATTCCTGGAATCATTTTCCAATTAATATTTATTCCAGCATTAATTATTTTGATGCAAAAAAATGACGTATTGTCAGGTTATCTTAAATGAGTATAGATCAGAAAATTAAATTGTTGATTGAATCTTCAACCAATC
>JAHISX010000047.1 GCA_018817915.1 Bacillota bacterium | reverse complement strand
TTGTCCACCACCAGGAAATTTATATTCCTTGAATTTCACACTTCGGATAAGTGCAATTTGATTATTTTTGATGATGATTGCTCGCACTGCAATTCGATGAAATACGCTTTTGCAATCTTCATAATTATTTAAATCGAAGTTATCAATCACTCTCATACATTTCTCCTGATCCATTAAGCATAGTCAAAACATTCTTTTGAAATTGAACCAATCAAATCATCTTTGATTATAGTCCATACTAAAATACTTGACGCAATTCAATTTGTCCTTCACCATCTCCTTGAGGATCAGGTGCTTTCATAGCCCAATAAATCGCTTCTTCTTTTGTTTTAACTTCAATCAAAAAGAAACCGGCAATTAGTTCATTCGTATTTGGAAATGGTCCTGCTGTAACCACTGGTTTCTCACCTGGTTTAACAAATGACATACGCATACCATTTGAGCTTGGATGCAATCCTTTTGCCATAACTCTAACGCCACCTTCAATTAATGCATCGTTATATTCATCCATGGCTTGTCTAAGTGCTAAATTGGGAAGATTAGTTCCTTCAGAATTCTTTGAAGCTTTCACAATCATCATAAATAACATAAAATTTCTCCTTGAATAGCCTCTAATATGCTTTTTTTAATCTAATTTCAAATTAATCTTGGCAATTCGCTCATCAATACGACGCACTAAACTATATGTGTAGGGTGTAAAATATTTTGTCCAAAAATAATATGCATTGAGGTTGATGGATTCATAGTCAACACCAATCCATTTAAATTGATCTTTTTCTAATAGTGATTCTATATATTGTAATAATTTTTGACCCAATTTTAGATGCCTGAATTCTGGCTTAACATATAGACCGGTGATATTTCTCATCTTTGAGTGAATTGAAAAAAGTGATTCTCCAACGCGTTGATAGCGAATATAACCAGCAACAACTTCATTGTATTTAACACAAAACATTCGATTTTCATCAATACTTATCCAATCCAGTAAATCTGTCAAAGCATCCTCATCTTGGTTTGGCATGAAGATTGGAGAATTACGATAATGCTGATGATGTTGTTCATGAAGAGATACAACGATTGAAGCATTATCAGCAGTGATTTCTTCAAATGTTACAGATGAAGCGTCTAATGTTTGAGGCTGAATTTGACGGATTGCATCAACACATCGATTTCCAAATCCTAGATGAAAAAGTGTGTTCTGAAGATTTTCATCGTGTGCAAATATGGCAATAGAATGCGTAAATATTTCTTTTGATACCCATCTTTTTGCAGCTTCTGTATAAAGCATTTGTTCAATCTCACTTCGTTTAGAATATGAAGCAGCATGACCAAATGCGGGTACAAATACACCTTTTTCTTTGCCAAATAATTCTTCAACTAAATACCCAGCCATAAATCCTTGAAGGCTTCCACTCTCATGAATAGCAATGCCTAGGCCATTAAAAGCTAAAGCGGTTAATCCCGTAGTAATTAATTTCTCATAATCTGAAAAAACAGGAAGTATAGAGACCTTTTCTTTCTCATTTTGATAATATTCGCTTAATAAATCAAGAGCATCTTTGATGTGTGAAATTTCAAATGATGTAACAATCAGTTCATTCACTTCTCTCACCTCTATAAAATATGATGTTTTTATATAGTTAAAAATAATTAGACCGCCTCTATAATTATATCATTTTTGTATTTAACTAATCCATAGATTTATATGTGTGTATGAGTCTTTTATTAATGTCTCTTATGTTCAAAAAAATCTAACTCATCATCTTTTATTATTACACTTGTTTTTTTTATATGCCTTTCATAAGATAAAATCATAAATTTCCCTTGATTTAACCATAGATAATTGCTATAATCTAAATATATAATAACACTTGTTTTTTTATTTTATCTAATTGGAGGTGTTTCACATGGCTAGAACAACTGTTTTAACAAAGAATCAAATTGTGCAATGTGCCTATGACATTGCTCGTGATAAAGGTATCAGCGCAATAACGATCAGAGAAATCGGTAATCGACTAGGTAAGTCCACTGCACCTATCTATTCTCAATACGATAGTATGGATTCAATTCTTGCTGATTTAAAAACCCATATTAATGGTGTAATACTTAAATACACTATGGTATCTTCAACTCAGAGTGGATTTTTAAACATAGGAATAGGATTCATTACTTTCGTTATGGAAAATAAACGAATATTCACGGATTTCTACCTATCAATTAAAGGACCTTCTTCTATATTTTCTAGCGATGTTGATTTTTACATTCAAGAAATGAGAAAAGATCCACTTTTAAATCTTCTATCCAATGATTCCTTGAATCAAATTTATAATGATATGATCATATATACTTATGGACTAGCAACAATGATTTGTTCAAATCTAGGTCCAAGTGATGACCTCAATTATTACCTGGAAAAACTAGAAAAAGCTGGAAATAGTATGATAGGTTATCATATATTGAGTTCTGGTCTATATGGAGATGTAATCAAAAATCTAATGATTAAAAAGGGTGAGTAAAGTGAATGAGCGAATAAAAGAAAATCTTGATCAATACATTGGAAAATTTACTAAGCAAACGGCGGGTATTTCTGCAGCTATCGTTGAAAATAACAAAACGATGTACGAAGAATACTTCGGTTTTATTGACAAGAATAGAACTTCTAACTCATCAACAACAAAAATGATGATTGGTTCAAATACTAAAGTCGTTACTGCTATTGCTATACTTCAACTTTATGAAAAAGGAATTGTTGATTTAGATATTGATATTTCAGAGTATATTATAGAATTAAAGATCAAATCTCGATTTTCAAAAAAAGATATCACAATTAGAAATATATTGATGCATCGAAGTGGTCTTGCATCAGATGATCTTAATTTCATAACTTCAAAATCTACTGATCTCGAAGAGATAGTAAAAATCGTAAATCAAACTCCACTGTCTTATGAGCCTTTTACAAAATATGTATATTCGAATATTGGATTTGGATTACTCGGTGTTATCATTCAAAGAATGAGCAAAGTATCCTATACATCTTATGTAAAAGAGCGTATCCTAGACCCACTCAAAATACATTTTGACTTTATCCCTAATAATTCACAAAAAATTGAAGATGATTTAAGCATTTCCCAATCATTTAACAATAACTTTGAAATTGTAGAAGATCCATTAAGTGCAATTATATCTGCTGGAACAAGCACTTACTGTACACTTAGAGATTTAATGGCTCTATTAAAGGTATTTATTGAACCGGATCAACAAAATCTGCTGAAAAAAGAAACCATTTCTATGATGCTTCATAAACCAATCTTTGATGATACCATTGATGGAGAGATGGTTCATGGTCTAGGCTTAGTTTATCAAATGTATAACTTCAATAATCCTAAAATTGGAGATATAATTTCACATGGAGGTGATACGATCTATCATCATTCAAGATTTGCTTTTGTTCCAAAGTTAAATGTTGGTTTTGTAGTTATGACCAATACAGAAAATGGTTTAGATGTTTCAATGAATATCGCCTTAAAGATGATGGAAGAGTATTTTAAGCTGAAAAATATTGAGATTGTGCCTTTATCAATTGAAGACTCCAAAATTATTGAGCGAAGTACTGAAGATGTTGAAGGAATTTATGAAGGCCAAATCAATAGGTTTATCATTCATAAAGAAATTGATGGTTTATATGCTAATATACAAGGTCTAGAAATAAAATTAGAGTTAAGAGAAGATCATTTTTACAAACCCATGCCTACAGGTATAGCAGCATCACCACAGTTTGCCGGTATGTTTGATGATCTGCTTCTGCATATAAAGAAATTAAACGGTAAAAACATACTCTTTGGTAAAGCTTATCGTGGCATAGTCTTCAATTCAACTAAAATCGCTATGGAAATAAGTGCCATGGATACTGAAAAATATAAATATTTATATGGTAATTATAAGCTTGTGGGTAAAGACATTCTAGATTTCATTGTCATAAACAGTGTTTCAATCTCGGAGCAAGACGGACAATTGAAATTGAAAATGCAGTCGTTTGGACAGCACTATATGTTTAATCTTAAGGAGTTAGATAATAATAAACTAGAAATTCAAGGGTTTGGAAGATTCTCTGGTGATACAATGACCGTCATAAAACCTAGAGAAGAGATAAAGATAAAGGCATTTGGTTTCGAGTTCATAAAAATCTAGTTTCCTATAAATGAAAAAAGGTGATCATTCATGATATGAATCTCACCTTTTTTGATTAACAAAAATCGTCTATGTTTAAATTAGCGTTTTCCTATAGTAGCTACATAAGTAACAAATTCTTCATTACCAATATTAAATAAGTTATCACAATACTCTTGAACATATGCAGCAAGCATTACTGCACCACAATCAATAACCTCAGCAGCTAATGACACATTCTGACCAGCATGACCAGCTTCTATCGCAATCATCTTATGAGATAGATGGGCGTACTTGTATTCGGTTCTGTATGGAGTTGCTGTAAAGAAGAATACAACAGCAGCTCCTCTTAATTGTCCATATAAAGCTTCATTAACTATTTCTTCCAATCCAGGAGTATCATCAATTAATGATAATTGGTGCTTGTCTTGAACGTACAAATATAATCCTTTAGCAATTCCTTCAACCTTATTCAAGAAAAGATACGTTTCCATAGAATTTGTAGCTCCGGCTGTGGGTATTGTTCTAAACGTTATACCAGGTTTAAAAGAATCCACTCTTGATGTTTCCCATAGCAAATATGTCACTTCTTCTAAGGTGAGGTTCTGCTCTTTATAACTTCTTAGAGATCTTCTATTTTTAATACATTCTTCTAAAGTTTTTTGTCTAATATTAGGAAATACTCTATCTAAATCAATGATTAAAGAACCTTCAACTGGCTGTTTAAACATCACTGGCTTTTCCAAATTTAATTTTCTATCCGTAATGGTCTCTTTTAACTCTCGCCAATCTTCCTTAATTGCTTTTCTGTTGTTCTTAATTTCATTTTTTACATAATCATTCATTGTTCGCTCCTATTTATATAGCTTATATTGAATTTCATTTTATATCTTAAGATTTGTGATTAAAGGTTTATATAAAACATTTATCAAATGTTTGATTCATCTGTGTATTTTTTATGGATAAAATTAATCCATTCTTCCCAAAAAGTAACTTGAGTACATCCAAAAATTCCGGATATATTTTCTGGATTTCTTAAGTACTCTTTCAATTTTTCTTTTTTGAATGTCTCAACAATGTATTCAATCACTGATTGAGTAATTTCAAATCCTTTTTGTTTTTCAAATAAATCAAGATTAGTTGACAGGTCATAAACCATGAACGGTGATATGCTATCTCGAATTTGATTTAAGCTAATTTTCATTTGTTCCTGTGATTTCCAACCTGCTTCATAGACAGAAATTCCATGTTTCAACCAAAAAGGCGCATTTTCATTGATATGATGCAACATGAGTTGTACTAAAACATGTAGAGAAGATTTTGATACTGATGAATTTTCAAACACTTCTTCAGGAGCTATGTGAATAATTTCCCAAAACCATCCAGCTGTCATCCATTTTGGACCATTTTCATACCCTAAAGCTGAATGCAGGGATTCTAAAGAGGCGTGTATATAAACCATTTGTTTATGTGGAAAATTAAAACCAAGATCTGAAGCCATTCTTGGATAGTTTTCTTCAAGGCAATTAGCCAATGTTTCAACAAAGTGTGTACTTCCGTTACCAGAAAAAACAAAATTTTTCGTCTCATGAATCATAGTATCTCCATACAACTTTCCAAAAAAAAGCTTGAGCTCATTTTGAATGTATTTCAACTCGCTAATCAGAGGGTAATAAAAAAACGCATTTTTTTCGATCTTGTAACTAATTATATTTTTAGCAACAAGACGTCCTAAGAAAGTCTTGATCGTTGCATTACTCCAACCTTTTTTCTTTGCTAGAATTGAAATTATTTCTTTTGATCCCATGGGATGCTTATCAAGTAAGACTCTCATAACAACCCATTCCGAGTCTGTAATATCATAGTGT
The DNA here is from genome assembly GCA_018817915.1 of Bacillota bacterium. Classification (GTDB taxonomy): domain Bacteria; phylum Bacillota_I; class Bacilli_A; order Acholeplasmatales; family Acholeplasmataceae; genus Peloplasma. The sequence continues at coordinate 42,048 of JAHISX010000047.1, read as the reverse complement.
TCTTTCATCATCATCATTCCTTTCCTTAATGTGTCTTTATCTAAATTCTCTTACTCTGTTATGAATGCATTTAGTTCATCTATTTTAATCCAATAAGGGTTATATCCAAGATCATTGACCTTTAAAGTTGTATAAAACATATATAGTCCGTCTGGAGAGATTGCTACACCGGCATCTTCTCCAGTTGTATTAACTTGATCCCCTAAGTTGATAGGTGCCATAAATTCATCTGAATCATTTTTAAAACTGATGTAGATATCATGCATTCCATATCCATTTGGGCGAACAGAATCAAAAATAATATAACTCTCATCTGAAGCTATTGAAGGACCACCGACACCATCTGATCCAATATCTAGTATATCTAATGGTTGAGACTCTCCATATTCTCCATTGTGATAGATAGAACGATATATTTTTTGATGTTCTAAACCATTTAAATCCCACAGCAGAAAGTATATATTTTTATTTTCGGATACTGAAAAACTCCACCCTAACATTTTTCCATTTGGAATATTAAGTTGAATAGCTACTGGATTTATCCATGCATCTCCATCACGTGTCAATTTATAAATTGTGAATGCTATGCCATCAAAATTAAGAAAGTATAATTGTCTACCTCCATCGACAAAAACTGGGCAGTTATATGCACCGTTTATTCCATCAATAATTAATTTTTCAGGCTCCCCCCAAATATCATTGTTTTCTTTTGTGAACCATATCTCAATATCGTTTGATGCTTTAATATATTTGGACCAATACATTTCTTTACCGTCAGGTGAAAAAACAGGAGTTCCATGCCAATGCCAATTTTCATTGGCTAAATATCCTGAAGGTTCAAAACGTTTTGATTCATTGATTGGAAAAACTTCATTCAAATAATTATAGATAATTGGAACATCTACGATGTCATCGACTTGATCATCAATTGGATTTTTAGAACATCCCAGTAAAACAAAGGAAAGAATAAATACCAGAAATATCACTATTTTTTTCATAGATTATTAGCAACCTTTCTATTCGTCTCATCTCTTTTCAAAAAATAGAGACAAGTGTTTATTTTTACCTCTTTTGATTACTTAGACTTAAAGACTTCTATCTCATCTAATTTAATCCAATAAGGGGTATAGAAAACATCATCATCTCTCTTTGAAGTAAAAAATAGATATTTCCCGTCCTCTGATATAATTGCGCTATTTTCTTCTTCAATAGAATTAATCTGATTTCCTAGGTTAATGGGTCTTGTAAAATATCCAGATTCATCTTTAAAACTTACGTAGATATCTTGAACACCATAACTACTTGTTGGTCCGGAATCATATAGAATAAAACTCTCATCTTTTGCGATATAAGGTGAGCCACTTCCAAAAGTAGTTCCATTTAATATATCAATAGCTTGAGGTATTCCATATTGTCCATTATTATATTCAGAATAATATATCTTCATATGCTCCATTCCTGATTTTGCTAATAAAGTAATATAGATATTTCTATTTTCAGCAATGGAAAATCTTCCGTCTATCGTATATTCGCTTGGTACTGGTATATTGAGTGTTTCTAGATTTGTCCATACATTCTCAATTCTAGTTGCTTTCATTATAGTTACTTCCATTTGTAAAGACAGATATTTAAAATATAATTCATCCGAGTTATCAACAAATACCGGACAGCTCAAATAACCAGTTAATCCATCGATAGTTAATTTTTTTTCTGTTGACCAGTTATCATTAATCTTTGTTTTATACCATATTTCGGATTCATCCCAAGAACTATATATTTTTGACCAATATACTTGTTTACCATCCGGCGAAAAAACTGGTGGTCCATTCCAAAACCAAGATACATTAGCATTGCTCATCGAAAATCTAGAAACCATATTGGTAGGTAATGTTTGATTTAGATAATCAAAATTCACTTGGTCAATAGGTTCATCATCTATTGGATCAATAATTATATCTGTTATAGGATCCTGAGTTGATACTTCGGAGCATCCAAATAAACTCATAAAAAGCATGACAATAAGAATGAATATTAGTTTTTTCATAATTTTAGTCACCTTTTCTAGTCTGAGGTTTCATATTTATTTTATATACTCCCATTAATTGATATTCCAGTCGTGTAGAAGTGGGATGTAATTCCTCCATATATTTCGTTTACATTTGTAAACATTATTTTCATTATATATTGACTTCTCTTAAATGTCAATATGTCTTCAAGTAGACTAAATACTCCAAAACAGTTTTCGTTCTTAATCTTATTTCAAAACATGATACATATACCACTCTTTTTCTTCTATATATCCGAGTTTTTTTGCAATATGGGAAGAAATATCATTTGCAGAATCCCATACAGGATTATATCCCCTTTGAAGTGACTCTTCGATGAAGTATGTGCATAAAGTGGTTCCCAGTCCCTTTAACCGAAAATCAGGGTAATGATCATAACCAACTCTGAAATATAACTCAACATCTTTACCAATGATTGGATAGTTCGTTAATGCAAAGCCATGACAAGTCTCATCATTATCTATTAGAGTAAAACCATATCCATGTATGAGAAAATCGCTTTTCGTAAAAAATCTAGATATCACATCATCATAGATCATACCTTCACTGATATGTTTCTTTTCAATAGGTTGAATAGAAAATCCTTTAGGTAATTCCATTCTTTGTTTCAATACATTATTTATATCTAATGATTTAGAATTAAATAATATTCTTTTGTGCGTTTGCACAGCATCTAAAAAATGTTCATTAATCACTTTTTTCCAAGCATTTGAAGACGCAATAATCCAAGAATCCTTAGAAAATAGACCAAGGACATTTGTTGAATACTTTTCGTTTGGTTCACCAAGGATAAAATATGCAGGACTTGAATAGAACACTACACAATTTGGATTCTCTTTTTGATCAACATATATTTGCGGCTTAAGATCCTTAACTGCATACTTGATAAAATTATCGAAGACATCATATGTATCAAATAATTGGTAGTATTTCTCTAGATTCTTCTTAATCTCGATCATTTTTCTTCATCCTTTCTATATTTGTTGATATAGTCAAGAAATTGATAATCATTTTCTGAATCAACTTTAGATATAATAATTTCAAAAATAGTATATAAATACCCCTTTGATAAATTGGAATATTCTACTAGTATTTTAAAATCTTCAATAAATTCATCTAACTTTCGAACATCTCTTTTAACATCGGTTTTTTTTATAAGTTCTTGCGTATTCGTTACAATATAAGTTTTCTTGCGTATAGATGCAACCTCTAAAAACTTACCTCGAATATACTCAATCAGTTTTATATCAGAGTTTTCTAGCTTACGGTAGATGTCATCGATAGACAGATTATCATTATAAAACTCCTCATATCCTTGAAAGAATATGATAAGTTTTTCTTTAACCTTACTCGGAAGATTATTGATATCAAAATTCTTATAGTTATAAAGAGTTCTTTTATCAATAAATAAAAAATCAGCTAAATCATCGTTTTGTATACTTAATTTCTCTTGCAAATAATTTAAAAACTTTACTTTTTCTTGCATAATATCACCTCTATTTCTATTATATATCATTTTATGTGAGTTATATATCATTTTTTATGATATTATATATTTTGTTTGCTTAATGAATTCATATCATCAACAACCCAATATAAACTGACATTGAGTGTTATACATAATAAAAAAACACCTACTTCTAGGTGTTAAATATTATCTGTTGTCATAACCAAGTTTGCTATGCGATGAGCATGGAGTTTATTTTTATACTTACTGATACTCTGTAAAAATCCATGATCCGTTCTCATCAGTATATGAAGTTAATAAAGAATGGCTATGTCGTTTGTAAGTCCCCTGATATTCTCCATTAAAATCGTAGAATATAAGGTCAACCATATTTGGATATTGAGCTGTCAATTTATCTTCAGAGTAGTCTAAAAAAGCAAAATAATCATCAACTACATAAATTAAGAAGTTAGAAATTGAGTTAAATTCTTCAACTTTACTTGATTGATATGTAATTTTATCAAGAATATACAACTCATAAATATCACTTTGAGTTTCTACTAGAAACATGCCCTTATTTTCATTTAAATCAGTATATAAACATATTTGATCATTGATTACCGTTCCATCTGGTTTGTATATGCCCCCTGAAAATAAAGGATAGTATCCTCGAGAATAGATAGATGTTACACCATCATAAAATTCAACAACAGGTTTCATATTATCCGTAGTTGATGCCACGTTTAACACTGCCATACCAGATGTTTTACTTACTTGTAAGAAATTATCATTTCTATCATATCCATAATAATAGTCAGCATCTGCACTCAAAAATCCATCATCTACAATTCCAGTAGGTCTTAAATCAAATATTTCTTGTGTTTCATACACATAATATTTTTTCGTGGAATCAGTATATGTAACAACTGCCATATAATCATAAAATGCCATGTTTGATATCAATTCATAATCCTCAAATTCTATATATGAAATTTCCCCTTGAGTATTAAAAATTCCGATTTTCTGGCGTGTTTCATATGTATTATTGGATCCATAAGGGATTTTGAACGCAACAAAGTTTTCTCCATAGCCTAAAACCTGTGTACATATACCATCAAATGTCCCCTCAACTACGATAGTGTCCTCACTATATATCGCGACCTCACTTGAAGTTGCTAAATTTTTATAGACACCATACTGCAATTTACCATCCTTATAAAAAGAGAATGCTTTTTGATAGTCTGTTAATGTTGCTAACGAATTTGGGTACTTGAAAATCACTGTATTGTTGCCAAATAAAACCATGCCACTGCTTATATATTGAATCTCCCCAGATAACTGTAAATTTTCTACTTCTTGTGTGTCAAATCCTATTTTATATAGTGAAGAGTTTTTTCTATAGTAGATTTCATTAGTTGTCTCATCATAATAAAAGATTCTATCTGAACCACTCAAGCTTAATGAGATTGTTTCAATCACACCACTCACATTGATTTGATATGCCGTACCATTCTCAGTGAAATACAAAATCACATTTTCATCGTTATAATAGATTAGTTCAAAATATGGATGTGCTTCCATAAATGTAATTGCAGCTTCAAATGGAATGTAATTAGAGTTCATATTAGCGATATATATAGGATCATCAACATTATCGATTGGGTTCTCGTCAAGTTCGCATTTACCATCTACCCAAGAATAACCACTATTACATGAATCATCATTATCATCTATTTCTTTTTCACATCCAACAAGACCTAAAACAAAAATCAAACTGATAATTAAAGCTACATATTTCATCTCATCTTTCCTTCTTATGTTATAGATTTTTTTGAGTTTATACTTTTTTCTTGTACTTTATGTTCTTTGTAGTTATTGTATCATTTATTGACTCATGAGTCTATGTTGAATAGACCAATAGCTAATTTAGGTATAGACAATCATCACTTACGAAAAAGCCTAGCACATCTTAATATGGTATTAGGATAATGATATATTAAAATGCGACTATTTTTGTTTCAGTAGCATTTTACATGTGGTTTTTAATAATTAGATATAACATTCGATCATCTAAAGAACAATAAAAAAAGAATTTGAACAATTAAGTTCAAACCCCTAAATAGCTAATGTGTTGTCATAACCAAGTTTGTGCCACTTTTGAGGTTGTCACAACTAAGTTTTCTATGTAATTAGTATGGAGTTTGTTTTGGATGCATAAGGTATAACAACCGACTGTTCAAAAACCGTACCAATCCAGCACACTCTTCATTCTTCCAAGCATATGATATGAATACTTTGGAATTTTCAATATCTGACATCATCCACCTCTTAATTATTATTTGTGATTCATCATCTTCCATAAAACCATTGGATGTTCTTTTAATCTATCTGCTATTGTTTTATGAAACAATAGTTCTGGATTAAATTTACCCTCATTAAAGGAATCTATGTATTTTTGTTCAGTTTCAGTTAACTCAAATAAGGTTTCAATAAATTGGCTTACTGTTTGTTTAAAATCATCGATATCTATTGTTTCACCAACATGTAGCAGTGGAATAAGATTACGTTTTATTGCACTAAATGACATGTTTTCCATGTTTTTCTTAAACTGATTCAATAAATCACCAAGCGGTTGAAACTCGTTTGATGTTAAAAGATAGAATATGCTGCATTTTTTAAGCATGTCTAACTCGCTGTCCATTAGTATTTATTTGTTAATAAGTTGAAATACGTCGAATATATCTCTTGAAGTAGTTCTTCCTATTAAAGCTGCTATCTTACTTCCGTATAATTCAACCTTGTTAAGAGCTAAAATAGATTCATTATTAATTATTTGTGAGCTTAATTTATAGTTCACCGGTTCAAGAATCTGAATACGGTTTGAATAATTCAGTTCAATCTTTATGTTATCTCTGCTTCCAGCTGCATTTGTATACTTTAAAAGATATGAATCAAGTGTAAAAGTAAATCTTGATTTCGGATCAATAGTATATCCATCTAGAGCAACAAAAGCACTAATGAGTTTTCTGTGTAGTTCTCTCATCTCCAACATTTCTTCTTTGGAGGAATTAGAATTAAAATTCATATCAATATCAACTGACAGTCTAGGAAAATCAAACAAGCATAAATTAATTGCTGTCCCACCCTTTAGAACATATTTTCCTTTAAGTTCTTCATTTTCATTAAATAATTTTAGTAGTTCAGATAATCGAAATACTTTTTCTAAAGTATCTCTATTAAATTTATTATATTGAGCAATGTTAGTTAAGTCTCTTAAATTATAATTTCTCATCTTCATCCTCCACCAATAACTTGTCTAAATTGTAACAATATAGATTCCATTCTTTGTAGTATTTGTTTAAACGATGTTTTTCGTTTGTGAAATACTTCACACCTTTAATACCTAGGGTTTTCATTTGATTTAGAATTGAATCATCAACCAAATATCCATCATTAAAATGCGATAGTACTAGTCCTACTTTATTAAAGAGAATTTTTTTATTCACAAATAATAAATATTCCATAATCTGTGATCCATTGATTACTGGGAGTGCAGATAAATTATAAATTAATTCTTCCATATCGTCATACGATTTTGCATCATCTATACAATCTACTATTGTTTTTGGTAGTGTGCTTACGCGTACACCATTAATTGTGTCTACATACTTATCATTAGAAACATTTTTATACTTATACTCGTTATATTCAAATGTAAAATCATAAAATCGCTCTATACTAGCAGTTACAACATCATTATAAACTTGATTATTATATCCATAGTATTCAAAGGCACTATGATGAGAAACATAAGAACTTTTTGTAATATTTGATGCTATTTCATACTTACTAGGTATAACACCAGTCGTTTCGAAACTCATAGTTACATATAAGTTTTTCTTAACTCTTTTTATGTACCCTTTTTTTAAATAATTTTGCAATGTTTCACGAGCCAAGTTTTCACTATTGGTTATTCCAACTACAAAGGAAAAATCAAACACTCTTTTTTCAGAAAATATCTCAATGTATTTCATAGTTATCACTCCTCAATCATATTTTACCTTATATTGAACAATATAACAAGTATTTTTGTATTATCATTCAACTATTGTAAATTAATTATCGTATTTCTTGACAAGAAGATAATTAAAAGTCTGTATTTGATGCATAAAAATGCAATCTAATTTATTTTTGCAACAATCATTCTATTTGTATAAGAAATTCCGTTGCATTTATATGAAACTTCGAAAGAACGACATAAGTTTTTTTACATATCTTCATTAAAGCATTGCACTAAAATTTTTCATACGTTCTATTCTGTATATTGTTGTCTCATTATATACAATATTATTAGAAATTATTTCTTCTAAATATGCCTCCCTATTTGCAATCTTATATCCATGCTCGTCTACCTGTATTTATATCATAAATGTTAAAATAAAATTTTGAGTATTAACAAAAAGAAAACACCTGTTAAACAGGTGTTAAACACATATGTGTTGTCATAACCAAGTTTGTGCCACTTTTTAGGTTGTCACAACCAAGTTTGCTATGTGATAAGTATGGAGTTTGTTTTTTTAATCTTTGAGACATCCAATTGGCACGACATACACGCCATCAGCTCTCCTGTATGCGGTTGTTCCACCGTAAAGAATCATCAAAAATGACGGTTCTTTCATATGTTCTGTATCAACTTTTTCCTTTAGTTTAATCAAGTTAGATGCTGCACTATCAAGTTGATTGCCACCAACCTTAACTTCTACCGCAGCCCATCTGCTGTCTCTTAATTTTAAAATGCAATCAATTTCTAAGTCGTTTTTATCGCGATAATGGAATACTGTTCCACCTAACTTATCCATATACACTCTTAAGTCTCTTGTCACCAAAGACTCGAAGAAAAAACCAAATGTTTCCATATCTTCACCCAAATCATCGGGTGTTGCCCCTAATGCAAGTGCGGCTATAGATGGATCAACAAACTGTTTTTTCTGGCTCGTTCTAATTCTAGTTGCACTTCTAAGTTTTGGAGTCCAAGCATCAACGTTTTCAATGATAAATAGTTTTTCAAAGGCGTTTTGGTACGAAGCAAACGTTGTTTTATCTACCCCTTCACCGATATTCTCTAAATCCCGAATCATGGTTTGATAATCCGTCAATGTAGAAATATTCCTTGCATATGCTCTCAAAATTGCTTTTGCACGACTTGGATTCCGTTTGATTCCATCGACATTAGTGATATCTGTATTGATTATACTTTGAAAATAATCATCTACATATTGTAACGCTTTTCCTGTAGATAGTCCATATAAGCCTGGCCATCCTCCCCTGCATACCAAATTCACCTGATCAAGTATTGTTAATTTTGAAGTTCCTCTCACATGATACTTTGGTTCATTAAATAATTTGTCAACTGAAACTTCTCCGGTGGATTCCTTGGATTCGAATAATGACATTGGCCTCATAATAATTTTAGCAATTCTTCCTGCTCCAGAATGTCGGTTTTCATCTTCAAGTGGTTTTGTTGAACCAGTAAGTAGGTACTGACCCGCGACCCCCTGATGTTCATCAATGTCTAATCTAATAAAATCCCACAATTCGGGAATTTTTTGCCATTCATCAAATAAAATAGGCTTAATACCATACAGTAAGTCTGTTTTTCCAGTTGAAGCAAAAACTTGATATCTAGTAAAAACGGTAGGATCTTGTAACTTCACTATCGTTTTAGCATACCTCGCTGCGGTTGTTGACTTCCCACACCACTTTGGCCCTTCTATTTGGATTGCTCCTATATATAAAATTTTGTCTTCAATATTCTTTTCAATTAATCTTGGTAAATACATATCATCACCACCTTAGCTTTAATTATACTGCAATTCGCCAAATTGTCAATATATCATTCGCCATATTGTCGTCATATTGTTCGCCACAATGTCAATAACGTATTATAGCGTTGTCGCCAAAAAAGAAAACACCTGTTAAACAGGCGTTCAAATTTTATGGCGGAAGAGATGGGATTCGAACCCATGCACCCTTACGGATGACTGCATTTCGAGTGCAGCTCGTTATGACCACTTCGATACTCTTCCGTCCATTGATATTATAAACTATTTATCAAAGAATGCATTCACATAACCAATGATTTCATCTTTAGTCTTTGCTTGTGATAATTGTTTTCTAAGTGTACTTGCGTGTTCAATTCCTTTTAAATACCAAGGACCATGACTTCTCATCTCTAGAACACCTATATGTTCACCCTTCAAATCACATAAAGCTTCTAAATGATGGATAATCATATCTTTGACTTCTTGAAGTGTGGGTTTATCTAAAATTGTGCCATCTTTCAAATATGCATCGATTTCTCTAAAGACCCAAGGATTCCCCAATGCTCCTCTACCAATCATGACTGCATCACATCCAGTATAGTCAAGCATTTTCTTTGCACTAGGACCATCAACAACATCCCCATTGCCAATAACAGGTATGCTCACACTCTCTTTAACTGCTTTTATAACATCCCAATCAGCAAAACCAGCATAGCCTTGTGCTCTTGTTCTTGCGTGAACAGTAATAGCACTCGCTCCTGCTTGTTCTATTTTTTTAGCAACTTCAACGGCATTAACAGTATCAGAATCCCAACCACTTCTTATTTTTACCGTCACCGGTTTACTAACTTTTTTAACAATAGAATAGACGATTTCATAAATCAAATCTGGATTTTTCATCAAAGATGCTCCAGCTTGGGCTTTAATGGCTACTTTAGGAACGGGGCATCCCATGTTGATATCAATAATATCAGCATTGCTATGTTGATCTATATAAACAGCAGCATCCACCATACTCTTCAAATCTGATCCGAATATTTGTTGTGCCATCGGTTTTTCAGCTTCGGTCATATAAAGCAATTTAATAGTTTTTTCATTACTATGCAATAATCCTTTATCAGAAACCATTTCAGCAAACACTAATCCAGCACCATATTCACGAGATAATATACGAAAAGGACTATTGGATACGCCAGCCATTGGTGCTAAAATGATTTTATTTTCAATAACTAAATCTTTAATCTTAAATGACATGTCTTACCTCTGCGACTTAATTAATTTTTACCACCTTTATAGTTTAAAGCATTCTTGCTAAAAAATCACGTATTGCGAATAATTAATTGATATTTTCAATAGAAAAGCCGAAAGTTTATCAAAAAAGCTTAATGAGATTATTTTTGCTGGCACAAAATCTCAATTAAGCTTTAATGATGATATTGGGAGATTAGACAAAATTAATTCATAGCTTGTAATAAAGCTTTTCTACGGCTTCAATAATACCTTCACTTGTGTGTGTGGCACCCGTTATAATGTCCACATCTGCTGAGTTACTTGAAAGTATTTCATCTACCAAACGATTTGCTGCGATTAAATATATACCGTTACGATCTTCTTCGGTACACCCAGAATCAAACAATGTAATTCTAACAATCTCTTGATTAACAATCTCGATTTCTAAATCAACTACCAAATTCTCATATCCAACAGCCTGAGCTCTATAAACACCATCAGTTAATGTATATGTATCTGGTATTAACGATGTCGTTGCTGTACTAGAGAATACTTCTACATTAGAAAATTGGATCACTGCAAATAAGATTAATGATGTTGTCACTAGAGTTTTAGGAATAGAAAATGTTTTGAAAACATTTTTTTTTGTTTTAATAAACTATAGGCTCCAAATATAATGATGTATAATAACGCATAAGTTGATGTGGTGACAATCAAATGGATAAACAGTAAAGCATAACTTAGATAAGCAAATTTTTGTAACTTTTACCAAGCATTGATACCCATTTTCTTTTTGATGAAATGGTATGAAGTAATGAACAGTGGTATCATCACGACGAAACTAATAATGCCAAACCATTCAAAAGCAACCGAACCTATTAAAGAATAATATAAGAAGATTAGACCATGAGGAATGATGAGTGTAAATCCAATAATGGAGTATTCCTTTCTTACCATAAACAATCTTTTTGCAAATTTGGTGTTTTTATTAAAGGCTCCGGTAATCATAACAATTATCAAATAACTCAATCCTAAGAATCCATCGTTGATATAACTAAATAATGGATTTTCGTAAAAGATGATAGACACTACAGCAACTATAGCTGAAATGGTGAATAGATAGATGCTCCATTTATGAATTTTTGCAGCAAAAAAATAAGCAAGTATAGGCAATATCATTAAATTAATTAAGAAAAAATAAGTGGGCATAAGGTGATTCCTTTCATTGATTCATTATCTATATAACAAACCCATATGTGCTTTTATTGGAATTTTAATTAATAATTAAGGTTTGAAATGATTTGAAATTATGAAAAACAATCATATATGCTACAATATGTATGGAAAAGGAATGATGATATGAGAGATTACGCTTTAATTGCCTATGCTTATAATCAAACCGTTAGAATCTATGTAGCTTCATCGACTGACCTTGTTGAAGAGGCTAGAAAGATGCATGACATGTGGCCAACCGCAACTGCTGCTATGGGCAGATTTTTAACCGTATCCGCTATGATGGGATTAATGTATAAGCAAGATGAAAGAATCACCCTTAGAATTAAAGGTGATGGCCCGATAGGCTCGATGCTTGTTGAAGCAAACACAATTGGAGAAGTTCGAGGAGAAATAAAAAATCCTCATGTCTATATGCAATATGAAGATGGTCCAAAAAAAGGTAAACTTAATGTTGGCTCAGCTATAGGTGAAGGGTTCCTTCATGTAACAAAAGATTTAGGTATGAAAGAATATTTTACTTCTTCATCCGAATTGCAAACAGGAGAAATTGGTGACGATTTCACATATTACTTTACTAAATCTGAACAAACACCCTCATCTGTAGGCGTTGGTGTTCTAGTTAATGTTGATTATTCTGTACTTGCTAGTGGAGGCTATATCCTTCAATTAATGCCCAATGTAACAGAAGAAACGATTTCAAGTCTAGAAGGTATTATTTCTGCACTTCCTCCTATGTCATCCTTAATTAAGGATGGTAAAACACCAGAAGAAATTCTAACTCTTTTAGCTCAAGGTACAGAAGAAATATTGAAAAAAACAGATATCAGTTATACTTGTCATTGTACAAAATATGGCTTTAGTAAGTCTCTTTCAGCATTGGATGATGAAACGATGAACACCTTAATTCATGAAGATGGTCAAGCTGAAATCGAATGCCATTTCTGCCATAAGAAGTATTTGTTCTCAAAATACGAATTGCTTGATATTAAAAAAACAAGCAGATGATCAAGTCATAAAATAAAAAGATTTTTATATATTTTTCGAAATCTATCATAATATATTGCCCAATCTTTGTATATTGTTATTAAAAGTGATAAAATGCAATTATAATCTTCATGCTTCAATGTTTGAACTGAATCAAATATGCTTTGAGGTGATTTAGTGGTAAACAAGCAGAAATACTTAAAAAATATAATAGATTACACAACAAAAAATTATAAAGTAATTACATTTTGTTTTATTTTTATTTCTGTGCCTTTTGTTTATTGGCTTGTTTATGCAACCGGAGGCATCACATATGTGTATTCCCATACAATGTATATCCCCATTTTAATAGCAGGCATGTTATTAGGGAAAAAATGGGGATTTTTAACTGCCTTGATTGCTGGTATACTTTTAGGTCCACTTATGCCTTTGGATACCATCCAAATGACGCAACAAGAACCGATCAATTATATTTATAGAATAGTTATATTTTTACTCATTGGTTATCTAAGTGGATTTTTTTCTGAACGCTTGAAGGAAAAAAATTTATTAATCAAACAAATGTACTCTTTTAATCAAGAGACGCATATTCCAAATACCACTGCACTATTGGATTATATTATCAATCAAAAGAATACAAATGTAAATAGAATCACCGTTTCTATTTACATAAACAATGCGGATACCTTTAGGGATGCTATGGGTGTTTCCACCTATAGCAAGTTTATGCAAGCAATCTATGCTAATTTAAATAGTCTCGTCAATAATTCTGGTTCAATTGGCCAATCTGGTGTAAGTAAACTTTGGTTATTCATGTCTAGCAACGACATCAAAGACGATGCAAAAAACATCTATAATTGCTTATCTCAATTGATTTATATTGATCATATCCCTTATTATGTCGATTTTAGTGTTGGTGCTCTATCCGTTGATGCTGGCAAACAAATTAATTCTCTTGAATTATTTTCGTTCACAGATGCATCAGCAAATTTTGCTCAAATGAATAAGTTGCCTTATGTCATTTACAATGAGGATGTCTTTAAAAAGAAGAAAAACATAGAACTTATACGCGCTTTTAGAGAAGCTTTAGAAAAAGATGAATTATATCTAGTATTCCAGCCTAAAATAGATCTTAAAACGTTAAAACCTTATGGTCTTGAAGCGCTTATAAGGTGGAAACATCCAGTTTTAGGTTTGATTATGCCCAATGAGTTTATCGATTTAATTGAAGAGACACAACTCATACACTCACTAACAAAATATGTTTTGAATAAAGCAATATCAACAATTTATCAAATAGAAAAACTCAATTACTTGCTATCGCTTTCAATCAATATATCTGTAAAAAATCTATTTGATAAAAACTTTTCTTCAGACATTATTAAAATAATTAGTAAATCCAAAGTTAATCCAAAGCAAGTGGAAATCGAAATTACTGAAACTGCTTTAATGCTAAATCCTGAAGAAAGTAAATCTTATCTTAGAAAAATATATGACGAGGGCATTCAAATCTCATTGGATGATTATGGAACTGGTTACTCATCATTGGCTTATTTATCAGCATTTCCGATTCACATTCTAAAAATAGATCGTATTTTTATCAATGCCATTTCCGAAAAACCTGCAGTCAAGCAAATTGTCAAATCAACAATTGAACTTGCTCATCAATTGGGGTATAAAGTTGTTGCTGAAGGTGTAGAAACGAAAGAAGATTTAGATGATTTAATTGAACTTGGATGTGATATGGCACAGGGCTATTATTTTGCAAAACCTATGAAATATGAGGATTTGCTTATTTGGTTAAGTAATCATAAATAAAGGGATGTCTCGTGACATCCCTTGTTCTTTTTAAACTTCTTCTTGACTCAGTATACGTTCAGTTAATTCTTTAGTGATTTGACTATAAAACTTGGAATCTATTTTATATTTAAATCTGTATATTAAGTATGAAATAATAATTAATAAAAGCGGAATAACAATCATCGATGTTCTTAAGCCAAGTAACATTGGCTCTGTTACATTAGAGGCTATGAGTGCTCTAACATCTTCATTGCTCATGCCTGGATTCGCATCTTTAGCTTCAGTAACCGGTTGAATAACTCTACTATTTAACCCTGATGCAGCAAGTGTTATTGTTACAACAAGTGTTTGAACTGATGTTGCTAATTTTGTAACAAATGGATTGATAGCAAATACAACACTCTCATTTCTTGTTCCTAATTTCCACTGACCATACTCAATTGTGTCAGCAAGCATAACTAAAACCAATACTTGGATAAAGCCTTGTCCACTAAATAAGACTAAACCGGCTAAACCAATCGTGATCATACTCATTGGAAACAAATAACCAACACTCATAAATAACGCATAACCTAATGTAATCATGCCGATTGCCATCGTGAAGATCTTTCTTCTCGACATTTTTTTTGCAAGAAAAGGAAATAGCATCAATGCGCTTAATTGTGAAACTGCTAAAATAGCTGAAAATAGGGTAAATTCAATACCACCATATTTGTTAAAATCATAATTAAAAAAATAGATACCTAGGGATGTTGTTATAAAGTAACCCGTATTAAATAAAAATATGGCGATGATGATAACAACCAATTGATCATTCTTAAAGATAATTTTAATCATATCTCTAAATCTTGTTTTTTCTTGTTTAACATCACTGATGATATTTTTTTGTTCTTTTACTCCAAAAAATAGACCAATTTGTGAAATAACAAAGATAATACCAATGACTAATGCGATAACAGAAAATGCTTTTTTAGGTCCACTAGCAAAGTTTTGATAAATGATAGGCACCAATGCAATGGTCAAAAACATACCTAAACTGGCAAAGATACGCGCCAGCGATCCAATCTTTTCTCTTTCTTTTGGATCTGAAGTAAGAGAAGGATACATTGACCAATAAGAAATATCATTCATCGTAAATGTCATTCCAGATAAAATATACAAAAATGCAAATACAACAACAAATGCAGTACCCATTAAATTCAAATCTTGGAACAATAGAAAGAATACAACTGCACTAGATAGTGCACCAATTAAAATCCAAGGTTTAAATTTACCATATCTTGTTCTCGTATTGTCAATGATAACACCCATAATTGGATCATTGATTGCATCCCAAATTCTTGCTACAGCAATGATTGTTCCTACAGCAATCAATTCCCAATTTGGTAATCCTAAAGCATCAGTGAAGAAGACAATCAAGTATGTACTATATAATGCATACATCATGTCACGTCCAATACCACTCATCGCATAAGAATATTTCGTGCGATTACTTACTTTGGGTTGCTCATTCATTCTCTTTATTCTCCTTAGTATTTTGTCTTATCTTTTTTAATCCTTTGAAAATTTTTAAATTAACAATGTCAACGATGGCTTCAACCATTAATAAACTGAATTTTCCACCACTAAATAGTGCAAGCATGCGAATTGGGGTTTCTAAGATTGTTTGTCTAGCAACTTCTTTCATCCACTCTTCAGTCATTTGTTCTGTTGTTTTCATGCCTTCTTTAATAATCACAGATGAAATGATACGTCCTATCCATGTAGTTCTCATGTCATCGAGTGTTGATGCCATAGAGAACGGACGTTTCATTTTGATATGTTTTGGCGGTAATACATCTAAATAGATTTGATTAAAATCAGAAGTATCATATGTCTTTTGGTTATAACTCAAAGGTTTCTTATGAATAACTTCACCATCTAACGAGATATTGAATGTATGAATGGTTTCTTCAACATTTTTTGAAATCAAGATTTTGTACTCGCCTTTTTCAATGATCAATCTATGTTGATCCATATCAAAATAAGCAAATGATGATTTGGGAAGATTTAAACAAACATGAGCAACTTCATTTGGTTCGATACTAACCTTATCAAATTGTTTTAATTCTCTTTTAGCTTTGAACACTTCAGAAGCATTATTCTCGATATAGAGTTGAACAACCTCTTTACCTGCCACATCTCCAATATTTTTAATTTCCATTGTAATAACAAATTCATCTTTTGATTCTTGAATTTCAATGTTTGAATACTCGAACTTTGTATAACTTAAACCATATCCAAATGGATAGCGAACTTTTTGATTGAATGTTTGGTAGTATCTATATCCAATAAAGATAGATTCATCATAGTATGTTGCGTAATTATCATTGGTTAATTGAACATTACAGGTTTGAATATCATCAATAAAGGTTTCAGCAAGTCTTCCAGAAGGATTTTCTATTCCATAAAGTAAATCCATAATAGCAGAACTTGCAGCTTGTCCACCAAGATAAGCCATCAATATACCTTTAGCTTGTTCTTCAAAATCAAGATTGATAACAGAACCCGCAATAGCAACAATGACAATATTCGTGTTAACTTTTGCAATCTCATCAATCAAATGTCTTTGGTTATAAGGTATATTAAGTGTCTTTCTGTCAAAACCTTCTGTTTCCAATGCATCGGGTAATCCAACAAACAAGACGACTTTATCTGATGCAATAGCAACTTCAATAGCTTCTTCTAAATAAAGCTTATCGTATGCTTCATCACTAATTCCATATCCTTGGACAATCGTTATTTGATCTGAATAATTATAATAAATATCTTTGATCTGATCAAGTTGATTAGGATTGATGTGAGAACTTCCCCCACCTTGATATCTCATCTTTTCAGCAAAACCACCTATTATAGCTACTTTCTCATCTCGGTTTAAAGGTAAAATGCCTTTATTTTTCAATAAAACCATTGATTGTCTTGCAATTGATCTTGCTGCTTGATGGTGCTCATCTGCATCATAAGTTGTTTGAAAACTTTGATTATACTGATTAACTAGATTGAGTATATGATCTGCTGAGTTTTCAACAGCATGTCTAAGTTGTTCATCATTTTTAGCTTGCTCAAGTACTTTTTTGGTTTGATAGCCTAAACTAGAAGGCATTTCTAAGTCACAGGTTGCAATAATGCTTTGAGCTCTGTCGTTGATTGCTCCCCAATCACTGACCACAACCCCATCGTATTTCCATTCATTTCTTAATATTGATTTTAATATGGGACTTTCTGTAGCATAATATCCATTAATTTTATTGTAACTTGCCATAAAAGATGCTGGTTTTTCTATTGCTACGCGTTCAAATGCTTTTAAATAAATTTCACGAAGTGCTCTTTCATCAACAATACTATCCAGTGTGAATCGTCCTTTTTCTTGATTATTACAAAAGAAATGTTTAACTGAGGTTCCAACTTTTTCGTCTTCTACCGCTCTAACATAAGATGAAGCCAATTCTCCAGCAAGATATGGATCTTCAGAGTAATACTCAAAATTTCTTCCACAAAGTGGACTTCTTTTCATATTGATTCCAGGACCCAATATCATATTTACTTCATTGCTTTTAGCTTCAATTGCGAGTAATTTCCCCATTTTAGCAACAAGTTCACGATCGAAACTGCAAGCAGTTAGACTTGCAGTTGGGAATGCAGTTGCTTTAACACTTCCTGAAATCCCTAAATTATCTGTTGATTCTATTTGTTTTCTAATCCCATGAGGACCATCGGTCATCATGATGGATGGAACCCCCTCAAATACTTTTGTATGCCAAACATCTTTACCATCTAGTAAAGCAACTTTATCTTCAAATGTAAGTTTCACGAAACAATCACTTCCTCACACAAGACTTGATTATGAATGCTAACTTCGATTTTACCTTTACCTTTTGTCTTAGTCTTTACCCAAAATCCGATGACTCCACCTTTTAAACTTACTAGATCTGGTCCAATCAGTTCAATTGATCCCGTCACTTTTATTTGGGCTGGATCAAATGAATAGAGTACAATCTCACCATTTTGGTTTACTTTAGATAAAACACATCTTGTTACATCATAAGTTTCCTCAATTTTAAGATTTTTTGATGAGATATCTAATTTATAATCAAAGGTTTCATGGTTTTCTTTATATACAGTCTTGACCAATTTTTCTTTTTTATAACCTTCAAAGCGATAACTGGTCTTATCGCTTCCCCAACCACTCATATACTTATAAAACATTTTTACACCTTGATCATAGGTCATCTTATATTTCTTAAGTAAATATAGTATTTGTAGCTTGTATTTTAAAGGAAGCTTGGGTCCGTATTTTCCAATCACTTTAAGGATATTTTTTGTAATTTCAGCATCTTTTTGACTCATTTGTTCATGCTTCATGAGAGTTTCGCCAATGAAATCATCAACTAAAATGGGTGGATGCGCTAAATTTGTTTCAGAATTTGGTTTGAATGTCCCAATATATTCATCATTTTTAAATAATTTGACATAATCTAAATTGGTAAATACATAGACTTCAGACAACTCACCAGCTGGATGTTCTCCCATATTCATTGCTGATGATATTTCCAAAATAGGTTCCTTACCATATTGCATTGCATATCCATAGCTTGCTAATTTAGGAATTCTATACATATCAAGAACACCATGATAACAAATACGATCACCACTTCCAAATTCTTGGTGTGTGTTATAGTCACTCATCACCCATCCGATACATCCGCTGATATGATTATTTGGTTCTAACATATCATCAATCACGTTTAAGTGTCTTAATGCTTGGTCTAATCTATGTAATTCATCATCGTATCGTTTTGTTGGAAACATATGTCCATTAAATTCAGTGACTAAATAAGGCACTTTTTTTGTGATACTCTTCTTTTTCGCTAATCCTTTATTATTGCCGCGATGTGAAAAGTCATTATAGGTATAAACATCTTCTAAAAACTCACTATGATCAATATTTCTGACACCACCGGTTTGTCTACTGGGATCAAGTGATCTTGCAATACCGTTTGTTTTAAAATAGAAATCATGACTGTCTGGTGATTCATTGATTCGAACACCCCATAAAATGATTGATGGGTGATTTCTATCTCGATAAATCATATCCGTTAAGTTTTGACAACTTAAGTCTTGCCATTGCTCATTTCCGATGTGTTGCCATCCCGGTATCTCCTCAAAGACTAAAAGGCCAATCTCATCACATCGATTTAAAAAGTGTTTCGATTGAGGATAATGAGAGGTTCTAACAACATTTAATCCTAATTGATATTTTAAGATGTCAGCATCTTCATATTGTGCTGACTTTGGCATTGCATATCCTACATATGGATAACTTTGATGTCTGTTCAATCCCAAAAGTTTGATTTTATTTCCATTCAGGTAAAATCCATCTTCTTTAAAGATGGCACTTCTTACCCCAAAAGTTTCATGGATTTCATCGACCAGTTGATCGTTGATGTGATATTGAATGGATAACCGGTAAATAAATGGCTGCTCTAAATCCCATAAAACAGGATTTTCAATGTGAATTGATGTTTGTGCAACCATATCAATCACTTTATAATTCTTAATTTCAACAATTTCATTTTCTTTATCTAATACAGTTATATCCAACTCACCGTTATTTTGTGATAGACCAATTTCTAATTTCAATAATGAAGTTCCATCGGTTTGAACAAAAGCATATTTAATATGTTGTTTTTCAACAACGAGTAGTGAAACCTCACGATAGATTCCACTGTATCCTAAATAATCAACTACACCTCCAAAAGGCGGTATTGAGGAATCCTCTTTGCTATTTACAATAACCAAAATTTCATTTTCCTGCCCATAAGTAACTTCATCCGTGATATCTACATCAAATGGTGTGTATCCTCCACGATGCTCTGAAACAATTTTGGAATTGACATATATTTTTGCTTGATGTGCAACACCTTCAAATTTAAGCTTTAATACTTTGCCTTCCCATGATTTTTTAATATCTATCTTTTTAACATAACTTAAAACAACTTCTAACATTTCTTCATTGAAGTTATTAAAAGGTATTTCAACACCATGATGAGGAATACTGATGCTTTCAAATGTATCTAAATCTATTTTATTTAAATGATCTTCTTCAAATGGAGCAAAATACCATTTAAAATTTAAAGGGATATGTTCTCTCACTTAGTTATTCACCTCACGCTTTATTTTTTTCTACAATATAAATTTGTGAACCATAATCTCCTAATATTCTTGTTTGATCATTATACCAAGTACCCATAAATTGCTGTTTCAATCTAAATCCGTGTTCTAAAGCACTTCCGCTAGCAACAAACTTTTCTGTTGCGTTATCTAATTGCTTATATTTAGAAATCAAGCGCATGATTCCACCATATGGATTCAACTTAATAGGTAGTGCATGTTTAATCAAATGTCCAAATTGAGATATTGGTAATGATTGTCCGAATGATTGAACTTGATAAGATTCATCATTTTCCAGATTTTTTAGTTGTAAGGTTTCTAAATCAGGACTAGAAGATGAAAGTGTTTGAAAGTTTCCTAAAATATGCTGATCGCCTAAGCTTATCTGCCAAACTGTATGATGTTCATCTTTTGGGTTAAATCGATAAAATTTACCATATTGAAATACATCTCTATATGCCTTATAGAGTTCTATTTGTTTTTTTATTTCTTTCTTTTCTGCTGGACTTAAATACTTAAGGTCTAGTTCATAACCTAAAACTCCAAAACTTGCTACATTAAATCGTGTTGAAAGTGGTGTTTTTCTAAGCGTTTGTGCATGAGGTGCTAACGATACATGTGCACTGATCGTTGATTGTGGATATAAATAACTTAATCCTTGTTGAATATTGAGTCTTTCAATTGGGTCAGTGTTATCAGACGCCCATATTTGTGGACTAAAATATAACATACCTAAGTCGTATCTATTTCCACCACTCGAACATGTTTCAATAAGTAAATTAGGAAACTTTGTTGTTATTCTGCCAAGCATATCATAAAGTCCCATTATGTAGCTATGAAAAAACATACCTTGATTTGGTATAGAATGAGAGTACATATCTGTCATATGACGATTCATGTCCCACTTAACAAAATCGATTTGAGCACTTAAAAGTACATTTTCTATTTCATTAACAATATAATCTCTAACTTCTGGATTACATAAATCTAAAACCAATTGGTTTCTTCCTAATGCTGGTATTCTTCCTTCGATTTGAACTGCATATTCTGGATGTTTTTCATATAATTTGCTTTTAGGGTTTACCATTTCGGGTTCAAACCATAAACCAAACTTCATACCCATTTGATGGATATGCTGAGATAACCCTTTTAAACCTCCGGGTAACTTCTTTTTATTCACATCATAATCACCTAAAGCTTGTGTATCATCATCTCTAGATCCGAACCATCCATCATCTAATACGAAAAGTTCAACACCTAAATGGCTAGCTTTTTTAGCTAGGTTTTCTAATTTTCTTTGATTGAAGTCAAAAAAGAAAGGTTCCCAACTGTTGAGTACAACAGGTCGACTTAACTTTTGGAATTGCCTAGGTGTAATATGTGTATTGATAAATTCATGAAACGATTGACTTAATGTATTAAATCCTTGATCTGAATACGTCATGATGGATTCAGGTGTTTCAAATGATTCACCTTGATTGAGTGGCCACTCAAAACAATGAGGGTTGATGCCATTCATGACTCTCATCAATCCGTGGTTTGATATTTGAACAGCTTCATAGTGATTCCCACTATAAACAAGATTAATGCCTATACAGACACCATAATCTTCATGTGTACCTTTTTTAGCTAAAATGATACCAGGGTTATGACGATTACTACTATTTCCTGTAGTAGAATCATTAATATATGTCCCATATGAAAGCGGACGAATATGCTTATGTGTTTCCTTAATCCAACCACCATCAAAAGTGATCAAATCATAATCAGATTCTGGTAAATCAACCATCATACTCATGATTTTTCTAATCACAATTTGCTTGTCTTCTAAATTGATCAATTGTACACGTCTTGTAATGACATTTGAATTATAAAATGCAGTGTAAATTAGATTAAGTTCTATCTTAAATTTACGATCAATCATCTTAATAATCAAGCTCTTTACTTGTTGATCATTTGCTCTGGATATAGGCAACTCTTTACTTTCTACAACGCCATCAACCATTTGATATGAATCATAAACAAAGTCATTAACAAATGTTCCATCTGGCATTTTAACTTCAATAGGAGATATACGAAAATCGCCTTTTCCTATACCAGAATACTCTAATGTTAATAAATCAATTGAACTTTTATCTTCACCATCAACGTATTCAATTGTTGAACCAGCTCCAGCAGTAATTTTAGATTGAAAGGCTTCAAAACTTTGATCGATAAGCTTATGACCAAAATATAAATGTTCAAGCTGACCTGTTGGTAGAATTCTAAAAATGTAATTTAAATCCTTTGTACCAATCTTGAAATGTGAATGCTCAAATTTAATCATTTTGCACCTTCTTTTTAATCAAAATAGATTCATATGGCTTCAGTATTATATCACTTAAATCTTTTCTATTATAATTTGACAGGAGAATGTCACCGGTGAACATCATTGGAAATTTTTTATTCTTTTTAGACATATTTAATACGGTTGTTACAATCTCATTATCAAGAGTTCTGCTAAATATAAATATGTTTTTATTCATGTATAATGGCTTAAATGAGCCATTTATAAGTGTCTTACTCTTTTTTCTTATTTGAATGAGTTTCTTGTAATAACTATAAATGGAATTTGAATCTTTCAAATTATCTTCAACATTAATTGTTGAAGTATTAGCATTAACTTTTAACCATGGAGTCCCTTGAGTAAACCCACCATCTTTTGTCCATTGCATTGGAGTTCTTGCATTATCTCTACTTGTTTTCTTAATCATTTTGGTTCTGATAAATTGAGGGAATAACATCTTTTTTAACAGTGCGTTGATACGGTGTGTTTCAATATCTTTATATTCATCTAGTGAAACAAAGTCACCATTGGTCATTCCTATTTCATCACCTTCAAAAATATAAGGTGTTCCTTTTAAAGTAAGATTTAATGTCGCAAGCATCTTAGCACTTTCGCTATGATACTTTTGGTCATCACCATATCTAGACACTGATCTGGGTTGATCGTGATTCCCTAAATAATTCGCATTCCAATATGCTTCTTGTTGCCACTTAGAAATAACCTTCATAAATTTATTAGGGTTGAATTTTGTCTTGAACCATTTATTATTAATTTGATCAGTTTCCATATGTTCAAAAGCAAAAACCATATTTAATTCTTTACGCTCTGGAAGAATTAAATCATTGGCTTGTTTTGTTGTAACTAACACTGTTTCTCCAACAGTAAATGCATCATAATGATCCATGACTTCAGATCTTAAAGTCTTGAGAATCTTATGGCATCCTTCTTGCGAGTGATAGTGTTCGCTACCTGTTAGGACCAAGCTTTTTTTACCATCTTCTAATGATGTTTTATAAATGATATTGATGACATCACATCTAAATCCATAGATGCCTTTCTTCAACCAAAAATTCATGATATTTTGAACTTCATCCATGATTTTAGGATTGTTCCAATTAAGATCAGGTTGCTTCTTACTAAATAGGTGTAAGTAATATTCGTCACCTATTTTCTCCCAAGTTGTACCACTAAAAAAGCCAGTCCAATTGTTTGGTTCTTTTTTCCATATGTAGTAATCTCTATATTCACTTTTAGAATCCTGACTTTGAATAAACCATGGATGTTCATCTGATGTATGATTGATGACTAAATCCATTAAAATATGCAACCCTTTTTGAGCTGCTTTTTCAATAAGTTCATCCATATCCTTCATCGTTCCATATTCAGGATTAATATCCAAGTAATCACTAATATCATAGCCGTTATCATCATTAGGTGATTTATAAACTGGTGATAACCAAATTACATCTACACCCAATTCTTTCAAATAGTCAAGTTTTGAAATAATACCTTGAATATCTCCAATACCATCATTATTGCTATCCATGAAACTTCTAGGATATATTTGATAAACTATACCCTTCTGCCAAAGTTTAGTGTTTTCCATATCAGTAAGTCTCCTATAATCGAATAATTACTCTTATTATATAACAAAACACCTTATTTTTTATGGCCATCAGACATATTTAATATAAAAAAAGGTTATTCCATAATAGGAACAACCTCGATTAAAAATCTTTTAGTGCTTCTAGTAAATCTTTAAGTGGTAAACCTACGATTGTGAAGAAATCGCCTTTATAATGATCCACAATTTTTCCACCATCACCTTGAATTGCATAAGCTCCTGCTTTATCCATAGGTTCTCCAGTTTTAATATAGTCCCATATCTCTAAATCACTGATGGATTTCATTGAAACTTCAGTAGCTGAAATTAAGGTCTTAATCTTCTCTCCTCTAACTAAGGCAACGGCGGTGTAAACCACATGTCTATCTCCGGATAGGAGTTTAAGCATTCGATATGCATCATCATTATCTTTTGGTTTACCAAGAACTTCATCCTCAAAAACAACAATTGTATCAGCACCAATCACAACATCATTAGGATGTGAAGCAGCGACATGAATTGCTTTCATTTTGGCAAGTTCTATTGCCATTTCTTGAGGTTTTAATTTGGTATCTACAACCTCTTCAAGATGGCTTGGTTCAATCACAAAATCAAGTCCTGCATCTTTAAGTAACTTTTCTCTTCTGGGTGAACTGCTTGCTAGAATTAGCATGTTTCAACCCCCTTTATCGTAAAACATTATAACACATCTTAATCGTTATTTATCAATTATTTTACCGTGCGCATGTTATAATGGTAAGTAGAGAAGAGGTAAGCAAATGAATAAAATCATTCCATTACTAAAAAATGAATTAAAGATACCTTCAAAGTCTACACTGATTTTATCAGTGAGTGGAGGCGTCGACTCTATGGTGATGCTTTCTTTACTTCTACAAAGCACCTATAATATAGTCGTCGTACATTTTAATCATCTTAAACGTGATGCTTCTGTCATAGAAAAGGATTTAGTTGAAACTTTTTGTCAAAAAAACAAAATCCCATTTCATTATTATACGATATCCGTTAAGAATGGAAACTTCCATCACCAAGCACATCAGATGCGCTTTTTCTACTTGAATGAAGTGGCAACACTCTATAAAACACCTTATATCTTAACCGCACATCACTTAGATGACTTATTTGAAAATGTGCTCATTAAACTAACAAGAGGCAGCAACTTACTTGGGTATGCAGGTATGCAAATCATTCATTCAGATCATCAGTTTACATATGTTAAACCATTACTCTACACATCAAAACAAACGATTGAAGAATATGCTAGTATCCATAAAGTTCCATTTTTATCCGATGAGTCAAATGAAGAGAATTTTTATTTGCGGAACAGATATCGTCATGCAATTGTCCCAATTATGAAGCAAGAAAACGATCAATTACTCGAACAAATAAAACTTTATCATAATCAGATAACAAATGCCTTTGAATTTATTAGAAAGACCACTAAATCACTAATTAAAGATGACATGATTATCACAATTGATCAATATAAAACTTATGATGATGCCATCAAAGATGACATGGTTGCTTATCTCGTGGAGCATCATAATCTACCTTTATCCAATGATGTCATTCACAAGATTAAAAAGATGCTTTCTTCCAATAGACCAAATCAGGTATACAAGCTCAACAAAGAATATGCCTTCATAAAGGCATATGATGTTGCTTATATTAAGAAAATGTCACCTATAAAACCTGTAAAATTTAAGGTTAAAGAGGGTGATAATAACCTATTAAATATGGCTATTTTCACATTTTTATTGAAATCAGAAGCTATTACTGAAGATTTTACTAAATTATGTTATAATAAATTAGCATTTCCTCTATGGATTAGACATAGAGAAGATGGCGATTTGTTAGCCTTTGACTATGGTCATAAAAAATTGAAAAAATTGTTGATTGATCTCAAAATTCCTTATGAAGAAAGAAAAAATCTATGGGTATTATCAGACAACAATGATCAAATATTATGGGTTGAAAAATACTATAGAAATCAGACCTTAGGTGATACAAATTCCTTATACTTTCAACTGAAAGAGGTTAAAAAACATGCATAATGATATTTCTGAAATACTCGTAACAGAAAAAGAAATCGCAGATATTTGCATAAGATTAGGTTCACAGCTCACAAAAGATTACAAGGATAAAAACCCTATTCTCATCGGACTACTTAAAGGGTGTATGCCTTTTATGTCAGATCTTTCAAGAAAAATTGATCTAAAATTTGATATGGCTTATATGTCAGTCAGTAGCTACCATGGTGGTATTGCATCGTCTGGTGACGTTAAGATTAAAATGGATTTAGATATTTCAATTAAAGGTAGAGATGTACTCATCATTGAAGATATCGTTGATACAGCAAATACAATTGTAACAATTGTTGAATTATTTAAGCATCGCGGAGCAAACTCAGTTAAAATGGTAACACTCCTTGATAAACCTGAAGGTAGATTGAGACCTTATCAGCCAGAATATGTTGGCAAAGTTATTCCAAAAGCATTCGTCGTAGGTTATGGTTTAGACTATGATGAGTATTATAGAAACTTACCCTATGTTGGGGTACTAAAACCTGAAGTATACAATCACGAATAAGGGGGTGTCTTTATGAATCAAAGCCCAAGAAGACCAGATTCAAAAAAGAAAGTTGATTACAAGAAAAAACCTGATTATTTAATCATGCTTTTTACTTTAGTCGTTGTTATTGGCGTATTTTTATTTCTACGTGATGCTCTAGAAGGACAAGTTCAAGAACTCACAGTCAGTGAAATTCAAAACGCTGCAGATTTAGGACATATCGAATCCATTGAATATTCGCTTATTGGGGGCGATAATTTTGACCTTGTTCAAGTCAGTGGTCAAATTTATGAACAACACAAGCAATTTTATGATAATATCGTAAGTTTTGAAAGAGTCATGCGTATCGATCAAGCACAAGATATCATGGATACCGTCGAAGCATATGGAGGTACGACCGTTGTTGTTGCCAAATCAGGCATAACTTTCTGGTCTGTTGTCTTCAACTTAGTTCCTATTGTACTAGTTCTTGTGATATTGTTTATCATATTTAGAAATGCAAACAATCAAAATAGTAAAGCATTTGATTTTGCGAAGAATAGAGCAAAATTAAATCGTGAAAAATCAGTAACATTTAAAGACATTGCAGGTTGTGAAGAAGAAAAACAAGAGATGGAAGAGTTAATTGACTTCTTAAAAGCTCCAAAGAAATATATTGATATGGGAGCTAGAATTCCAAAAGGGGTTCTTCTCGTAGGTTCTCCTGGTACTGGTAAGACCTTACTCGCAAGAGCTGTATCCGGTGAAGCGAACGTCCCATTCTTCTCAATTTCGGGTTCTGACTTTGTTGAAATGTTCGTTGGTGTTGGTGCTTCTCGTGTACGTGACTTATTTAAAGTTGCTAAAGAAAATTCACCTTGTATCATCTTTATCGATGAAATCGATGCAGTTGGACGTCAACGTGGCGCAGGCTTAGGTGGTGGACATGATGAAAGAGAACAAACACTGAATCAATTACTTGTCGAAATGGATGGTTTTACTACCAATATGGGAATCATCATCATGGCAGCAACCAATAGACCAGACGTCTTAGATCCAGCATTATTAAGACCAGGACGTTTTGATAGACAAATTACGATTAACTTACCAGATGTACGCGGACGTGAAGCAATTCTTAAAGTCCATGCAAGAAATAAGAAGCTTGATCCAAAAATCATGCTCAATGATTTTGCAAAACGCATTCCAGGTTTTACTGGTGCAGATATTGAAAACTTATTAAATGAAGCAGCGCTTCTTGCTGCTAGAGATAACCGCACATTGATATCAGCAATTGATATGGATGAAGCTATTGACCGCGTGATGATGGGGCCAGCTAAAAAGAGTAGAAAATATTCTGTTGAAGAAAAGAAAGTTGTTGCTTATCATGAAGCAGGACATGCTGTCATTGGTATTAAATTAGAAGATGCAAACGTCGTTCAAAAAGTAACAATTATTCCAAGAGGTGTCGCAGGTGGTTATAACCTGATGATTCC
Organism: Bacillota bacterium; assembly: GCA_018817915.1. Lineage (GTDB taxonomy): Bacteria > Bacillota_I > Bacilli_A > Acholeplasmatales > Acholeplasmataceae > Peloplasma. The sequence goes on along the minus strand of JAHISX010000047.1, from coordinate 13,263 downwards.
TGCTGAAGAAAAATTCTTACAAACTAAGAAATCCTTAACAGCTCATATCATTTCTTTCCTTGGTGGTAGAGTTGCTGAAGAAATCGTATTTGATACAGTCACAACAGGTGCTTATAATGACTTCCAAAATGCAACTAAGATTGCAAGATCCATGGTTACTGAATATGGAATGAGTGACTTAGGTCCTATCCAATATGAAAGTTCAGGTGGTAATGTCTTCTTAGGTAGAGATTATTTCAAAGAAAAGAACTTCTCTGACCAAGTTGCACATGAAATTGATACTGAAGTTAGACATATCATTACACAATGCTTTGAAACTGCTAAGAAGATTATTGAAGATAACCGTAATTTGCTTGACTTAATCGCTCATTATTTAGTTGAAGTTGAAACATTGACAAAGGCTGATATTGATGAAATCACAGCAACAGGCGCATTATCTTGGTGGAATGAAAAGCAGGAATCAACACCTAATGCGGCTTGATAAGTATTTAAAAGTTTCTCGCATCATTAAGCGAAGAACTGTAGCAAAGCAAGCAGCTGAAAAGGAAAAAGTTGAAGTCAATGGCAAACTTGCCAAGCCTTCTACTGCCATCAAGGAAAATGACATCTTAACACTTTATTTAGGCTCAAAAATCATTAAAGTTAAAGTTACATCTTTGGAACCTAAAAAAGAGTTACTCATGTATGAACTTTTACAAGAAGAAAAACGGCCATAACTTTGATTATGGCTTTTTCTATGATATAATATCTTGGAATTAGGAGGATTTATTATGTTTCCAGAAGATCTTAAAGAACAACAAATCGTGCGTCGTGAAAAGGCGCAAGAACTTAAAAATATGGGGGTTGAACCCTTTGGTCAAAAGTTTGTTAGAACACATAATAACAAGCAAATTTTTGATTTATATCAAAATGATGACCATGATACATTAGAACAAAAACAAATTGAAGTCACTATTGCTGGACGCATCATGTTAAAACGTGGTCAAGGCAAGGCTGGATTCATGAACCTTCAAGATCGAGATGGTCAAATTCAAGTTTATGTAAGACAAGATCATATCGGTGAAGCTGCTTATGAAATTTTTAAGCAAGCTGACTTAGGTGATATCGTCGGTATTAAGGGTATTGTTTTTAGAACGAAGACCAATGAACTCACAATCAAAGCTTCAGAATATACCCATTTAACTAAAGCACTAAGACCATTACCTGATAAATTTCATGGATTACAAGATAAGGAAGAAGCTAGACGTCGTCGTTACGTCGACTTAATTGTTAACGATGATGCAAGACGCGTCGCTTTCATGAGACCTAAAATTATTCGTGAAATTCAAAAGTTCTTTGATAACAAAGGATTTGTTGAAGTTGAGACCCCTGTTCTACATGGTATTTTAGGTGGAGCAAATGCACGTCCATTTGTTACTCACCATAATACACTTGATATGGACTTCTATTTACGTATTGCAACTGAACTGCCACTTAAGCGTCTAATCGTTGGTGGTATGGAAGCTGTCTATGAGATTGGTAGACTATTTAGAAATGAAGGTATGGATGCTAAACACAATCCAGAATTCACTACCATTGAAGCTTACCTAGCTTATGCTGATATGACTGATATGATGGATTTAGTCGAAGATTGTTTATCAACTGTTACATTTGAAACCTTAGGAACATACGAAATTACATTCAATGAAACAATAATTCATATGGAACGTCCATGGAAAAGATGGCACATGGTTGATGCAATTAAAGAATTATCTGGTGTTGACTTCTGGAAAGAATATACCCTTGATGAAGCCATTAAACTAGCAAAACAACACGAAATTCCTGTTGAAAAACATTTTAGTATTGGCCACATAGTTGAAGCTTTCTTTGAAAAATATGTTGAAGCTACAATCATTCAACCAACAATGGTTTATGGGCATCCAATTGAAATTAGTCCTCTAGCTAAGAAAAATGCTGATGACCCTAGATACACGGATCGTTTTGAATTATTTATTATGTCTAGTGAATACGCAAATGCATTCAGTGAATTAAATGATCCAATTGATCAAAGAGAAAGATTTGAAAATCAATTAAAAGAAAAAGCTTTAGGCAATGATGAAGCAACTGAAATGGATATTGATTTCGTTGAATCATTAGAATATGGCATGCCACCAACCGGTGGATTGGGTATAGGTATTGACCGCTTTGTTATGCTTCTTACAAATACACCAAATATCAGAGATGTCATTCTATTCCCACATTTAAAGCATAGATAAAGATAAGGCAACTGCTAAGCGGTTGCTTTTTTATATCATTTGATAAATCAATATATGATACAATGAAGAATATGAGGTCAATCAAATGAATCAGATTAATGTATCCGGACTAAAGAAAAATTATCAAACTGGAAAAGTTGTGTACGAAGTGCTCAAAGGCATTGATTTTTCTGTTGAAGATGGTGAGTTCGTTTCTATTTGTGGACCATCTGGTTCTGGTAAAACAACGCTTCTTTATGTCTTAGGGGGTCTTGAGCCCTATACTGCTGGTTCTATTTCTTTATTCGGAAAAGAATTAAATACCTATACTGATGCTGAAAAGGCAAAAACAAGATCCCAGGATATAGGATTTGTTTTTCAGTTCTATAACTTAATTCCAAATCTAACAGTTTATGAAAATATACTACTATCATCTGTTTTAGGTAATAACAAATCTAAAGATGAAATATTACCTGTACTAGACTCTGTTGGTATGAAAGATTATCACGCTTATTATCCATCTCAATTATCTGGTGGTATGCAACAAAGAGTTGCTATTGCTAGATGTTTGATCAATGATCCAAAAATAATCTTTGCCGATGAACCTATTGGAAGCCTAGACTATAAAAATGGTATTGCCATTATGGAACTGTTTAAAACATTGAATCAAACATATCATAAGACCATCCTAATGGTCACTCACAACGAAGATACAACTGTTTATGGAACGAGAACGTTGCATATGTTGGATGGGAAAGTGATGAAGGATGAAAAAAACAATCAATAGATTCGGATTTTCATTTCGTTTCGCATTTAAAAACTTAACTCGTTTTAGACTTCGTTCCATTTTACTGATATTCAGCTTTATCGCATTATTTGTTACAATCCTTTTAGGTGCTTCTACACAAATGTTTCTTACATCTTACTATTATGGGGAACTTGAAAATAAGTATCGAGAAATAGATTTTTCAATGGGCATAACCTTAAATAGCGATTTGAGGTTTTTTTCAATTCGTCCTTTAACTGATGCTCCAGATTTAGATACAGTTGTAGATGATTATGCTCCTTTTTTTGAGATGGATACTTTAGTTGAAATTAACGGGACAAAACAATATGTTAAAACCATGGCATCTACACTTGATCAATTTGCTAAAATTTCAAATCCAATTCATTATACGAATACAACCTTAGATAATGACGAAGTCATCATCACCGAAAGCCTAGCAACGACTTATCAACTCAATCATGGTGATACAATAACCTTATATTTAGGAGATTTAACAAAAGATTATAGTATCGTTGATATCGTTGAGGATGGGGGATTATTTGAAGGGGGAACAATTTATTTAAATAAAGACGGTAGCTTATCATTTTTTTTAACCGCTTTAAGTCCTTCCCTTGGCTCTCTTAGTCATGTCTTTCTAACGAATTTCTATAATCAAGTCTATTTCGATGTGAAAACAGGCATTACAAATGAAGAAGCAATGGACTATGTTTCATCAATTACACAATTTTCAAACCTCAAGTTCCAATTGTCTATTGATGAACAAGCCCTTGATCAAATGATTAGACGAAATGTATCATTTTTCAATCTCATCATCGTCATTGTCTTTCTAGTTATTCTGCTCGTGATGCAAACAACGTTCATGTTGTATTTTGAAGAAAAGAAAAAAGGATTTGCTGTTGTTGACCTTTTAGGAGGTTCTCATTTATTTTCTTATGGAGTCGTACTCATCGAAATTTTAATCTTTTTCATCTTATCCCTTACAGCATCTGTCTTTATTACCAATGCTGTTATACAAAAGGGTTTAATATTTGTTGGATCATCAGCAAATTACCAACTGGATTTTTCAACTATCTTCTGGTGTGCTGCTGCTACACTACTGATTTATACAGTAACATCACTTTACTATTTCATTCATTTTAATAAGGAGTCTTCTATTCATCAAACAATGACTCAAGGTATAGAAAAACAGATGAGATGGATTCCACAACTTACTCTATTTTTCTTATCGTTTGCACTCTATTTTTTAGCAAAATTAGAGATACTTTATCAATTCATTGGAAATTATACTTCTGTCATTCAAACTGTTTCATCTTTTGCCATTCTATTTACTTCTGCTTTTATCATGTTTAACCTGTTTTCTAAGCTACAAAAGATTAAGAAAAAGCCTCTAATATTTACCTTACAACTCAAAATTTTATTAGCTAAGAAGTCATTTTATCAATATGTGTCGGTTATGCTCGTCTGTTTTGTAAGCATCTTTCTTTTAGTTCTTGCTAATGATCACATGGACCAAAGAATGAATAACTATGAAAATGAATTTAAAATTGATTTTGTCTTAACCAATTTTATAAGCAGATATGATGAGACATATACCCAAATAGTCGCTCTTGATACAGTTGATCAAGCTTCAAAAGTTGGATATCTTCAAAATATTGAATTTACTACTTTTGAACAAAATCTAAATAGTTTAATATCTATTGATCCACAGGCAATCAGTAATTACTTCAATTTTGAATTATCAGACGAATCACTTATAAGTCTTGAAAATACTGATTACTTAACAATTATCCTTCCTGAAAGATTCAAATATTTATATAACATGACAATTGGCGATGAAATACAATTAAACTTAAGTCCATTACACTCTGATGAAGTTTTTGTAGTAGGCGGCTTCTTTAAAAAAGAAATTGGCGATATGGCATTCACGAATCTCCATCTATTCTCTATATATGATGATATCAGCCAAAATGCAATATTTGTCAATTCTATCTCCGATAAAGCGTCTCTTCAAAATCAACTTATCAATTTATATAGCAAAAATATGGTCTATGTTCTTGACTTTCAACTGATTGTTGATGAAAAACTAGATCAAATGAGAACTGCAACAGATTATTTAACAATCATCTTATCAACGATCATCGCTTGTTTTGTTCTTTCCATATTTAATCACTCAATCCTACTTTTAGGTCAAATGAAGGATACTTATGCTAGATTCTATGTCTTAGGCTTTTCAAAACAGAAAATGTTCTTTCTACTCATTAAAGAAAGTCTTGCAATGTATGTCATACTTGCGATATCTTCCATATTCAGTTTCGTTCTAATTTCTAATCAATTAAGTTCACTCATATTGATTTCTGGTGAGTATGAACCTGTTCAATTTGAAATGCACTCCTTGTGGACTGGTTTCCTTGTTATTTTATTTGTTTTTGTTATAACAAAAGTTGTTTATATTTGGAATGCTTTAAGAATTAGACCAAATCTTGTTGTAAAAACATATTAATATTATTGTAAAATTTAATAAGAAAGTTAATAAAATTGTAATCTATTAAAAAATAATAGTATAATAAAACTAATAACAGCTATTGAAATTTTTTATAATTTTGGTACTGCGAAATTTCAAAATGGCACACACCTCATTTTTCGACATGATTCGTAAGGTAGTGTGCAGGTGAGAATTTTTAATATAATTAGGAGGAGAATTGTCGTGAAAAAATTAATGCGAGTTGTTTTTTTATTTCTTTTTGCTTTAGTACTCGTAAGTTGTAAAGATATAGCTATCACACTTGATACACCACAAAATGTGGTGATCACAGATGGTGTTATTTCTTGGGATGCGGTAACGGATGCTGATAGTTATATGGTTTTCGTTGATACAGATACTTATACTGTAACAGTCACAACTTTTGATTTAAATACTTTAGACCTGGCAGTAGGTACCTATCCTGTACAAATCGTAGCGATGCAAGGAACAAATATCTCATCACCGTCAACAACTGTCAATTTTGTTGTTGAACCTTTGGTTGTAGGTGTTCCACAAAATGTTGCTATTGCGAGTGGTATTGTCACATGGAGTGCCATCGCTGGAGCAACAGGCTATACTGTACATGTTGGCTCTGATACTTACGATGTAACTGTAACAACATTTGATTTAACAACTTTATCTTTAGCACAAGGTAACTATCCAGTATATGTTGTAGCTAAAATTGGTACAGATGTTTCAACAGCCTCAACTACAGTTTCGTACTTTGTTGGTGGAACGACACTTGATGTCCCACAAAATGTTACAATTTCAAATGGTATAGTTACATGGAGTGCTGTATCGGGTGCAGATAGTTATATCGTTTATGTAGATGCTGTAAGTCATCCTGTAACCTTAACTACTTTCGACTTAACAACACTTGAATTACTTTCAGGTGATCACGAAGTCTTTGTTGTCGCAATAGCTGGAACTGATACTTCTGCAGCTTCTGTAACAGTCAATTACTTTATTGAAAGCTATTCAACCTTATATGAAGATTTATTATATGTCATGAACCCAATGTATGAACCTGACATGATTCTAGATGACTTTGAAACTGTAGATGAATATATACAGTACATGCAAATGTCTCAACTTGTCTACGCATACAGTATCGCAGCAGATGAAATGGGCATGACTGAAATTGAGGCTGTTGGTTTATTTTCTTATATAGCATCAACACCAATGCGCATGGGTGAAATCAATAATGTTACGACTTTGATGGCAGAAATTGATTCCTATAGCTCATTTGATCTTTCTTCAACAGATTTAGCAACCATTCTTTATGAACTTGCACAAGTTGCAGTTACATTGCATGTTGATGATCTGGAAAATATCATTCTTGAACAAGATGCTTATATTGCTGAAATAGAAGACGAAATCGCAGTTAATCAAATTGCTGTGACTGCTGACTTAGCAAGCATATATGCTAATCTGTCTTTGTATGCATCGACAGAAGAAATGGTTCAATTAAATTATTTCTTATCTGGTCAATATGAAGAAAGTTATATGGTGCTCAACACTTTATCACAAATGGCTTGGGACTTGGAATATGATTTTGAATTCCATTATCCTTACTATCTAGATTATGAAGATGAATATATTCAAATGTTCTATAATATTTTCACTGATGCTGCGATTGCTGAAGATTATACATTACTCAACGCATTTATTATAGGCGATCCATTATCAAGTCTCTACACATTATTATACGATTATGAATCCATCATGTACGCAAATGAAGACATCATCCGACGTGAAGATGAAATCTTATTAATGGGTGAACTCAAAGCGTTTATGATAGATGAAAAGGATTTAATGATTGAATCCATAACTAGTGTCATTGATTATTTGTCTTTAATGTATGATACAGTTCCAGCATCAATGGTCACTTTATTAGATGATCTTGCTGAAAATGGTGAATTAACTATGGCAGAATACTTCATGCTAAAAGATGAAGTTGTTGATGTACTCATCACAACATTACCTTCAAGTGAAGATTTTGCAAGCATGTATACAACGTTGATTACGGTTGCTGGCGCATTTGATGTTACATTAGATGACCTACTACCTTATGTTGACTTCTTTGGTGAAGTAGACCATGCAACACTTGACTTAGCATTAACGTTTGTTGCTGATCTCGATCAAACAACCGTTGAAGAAGTCATGGCTATTGTTGATCAATTAATGATTCCTGGTGAATACGTTTATGATGAATATTGGGATGAATGGTACTATGAAGATGATACAGTTGATTTTGAGAAAGCTATTGAACTTGCTGTATATGTTGGCACTTACTTAGAGGAATTCAAACTCAATAATATTGCTAAGTTTGACACTTTAGATGCATTAATGACTGATGCTCAAGTTAAATCACTGGTATTACTATTAGGTGAAGCAGTTAAAGACGCAATGATGCTAGAAACGTCTACAAGCGATTATGAGTTAGCTGTAATGATTATTGATGAAATCTTAGCAAACTATGATAATTTTATAGCTGCTGCTGATATCGCAAATGCAATTGGCATGAACCTTGTTGATGAATTCCTAACAACAGAAGGACAAATGTTGATTGACTTATATAATTTAGTAAATGCTGGTGAAGGCGATTTAGCTGATCCAACATATCAAGCACAAATAGAAGCTCTTCTAGCTCAAATGATGAATTACAAAGCAGCTATAATTGATGAATTAGATGCTACTTCTATTGAAACACTATTAACACTTGTTCGTATTCCATTAAAGATTCAGTTACTTATGGTAAGTACGATAGATCCAGCTGACATTGATGATCTTCTTGATGCTGGCATCGTTCCACTTTCTGCAATGCTTGATTTATTTGTCACATTTGTTGGCTATGTAGATGAAACAGCAATTATGGATGTTGTCTTACTAGGTAATGACTTAATGATTCCTGGTGCATATGTTGATGATGGATTTGGTGGATATTACGAACCTGATACATTAGACTTTGAAGTCGCTGTTGATCTTGCAGTCTATATTGGAACTTACCTGGATACATTTAAGTTAAGTAACACTGCTAAGTTTGATGCAGTTAGTGCTTTATTTACTGATGGTGATGTATTTGATCTATTAACTATATTCACTGATTTATTCTTAAGTCAAGTGGAAGGTGATATGGATGTTGATCAATTTGCAATGCTATCTATGCTCATTGATGAAGTTCTTGCAGATTATGATAACATCATTGCTGCATTGAATGTCATGGGATCACTTGGTATGGCTGTTGTTGATGAATTCTTAACAACTGAAGGTCAATTATTGCTTGATATCTATGATATTGCATTAAATGGTGGTGACTTGTCCGACCCATTATTCGTAGTTGATGTCCAATCCATTATAGCTCAAGCATTCATTTACAATGGTGCGATTACCGATGAACTTGATTTGACTTCTATTCAAGCCCTATTAAGACTCGTTAGAATCCCACTCAAGATTCAAATATCTAGTGAAGGTACAATGGATGCTGCTGATGTTGACTTGATGTTTAACGCATTACTTGTTCCAGTATCTACAGTTATCCTTAATGCAATCACTCTTGAAACTCAATTATTCAGTGCTGTAAATGGTTTAGATATTGCTAGTCATATCGTAGGTTGGAATATTACAGGCGAAGATGAAATGATGGCTCTAGTTGTATTAGCACTTGATGGTGCACTTACTCCAACAAATGAAGCCTTAGTCTTCTCAACAATCACAATCATCCAAAATGACATTTTAAAGAATGCTGATGTTTTGGTTTTATCAAACAATACAGCTTTAGATGTCGACACAATGATTGGTGAAGTTGTGACAGATCTTACTGATTTATTTGCAGAAATACACACAGTTGCTTTACTAGATTTCACAGCCATGGACCAAACTGATATTGATCAACTCCATGCGTTGTTCGATATGGTTATGCCAGTAGAAGAACCTCCACTAACTTAACTTTAAGCAACTTTAAAAATTTTATAATTAGTAAATGCCCTATAAGATTTTATCTTATGGGGTATTTTTATGCATAAAAAAGGTGGTCACTTTATAGGTAACCACCTGAATTTAAATGCTACGATTAAAACTAATTAAGAGTTGAACCTATTCCGAAATCACTCACAACATCATATTCATCTAAATCACTTGGGAATTTTGGAACAGATGCTCCAAAATCAATAATGATGGCCATATCAATATCAAAACTGGTTGTATCGTCACTACCAACAAATACAAGTGCTGTAGCTATTTGGACAATTCTTCCTTCTTCGATGGTTATAACAAAATCAAGTTCTAACTCATCTATAAAAGTATTTATTTGATCAATCATTGTTTGTTCCATTTCATCAATTTCATCTTGAGTAGGAACTTGCCCCATTTCTGTTGAAACTGCAACAAATACATCTACAAAGTTATTAACGATATCCGTCTTATTTAACGTGAATTGTATGCTATAAGTCGTTCCATCTTGATATACCTTAAGATTGGGTATTTCTTCTAAAATTTGATCAATATCGCCACTTTCTAAGAGTGTGATAATATCAGAACCAAATAAACCAGATAAATCGCTAGGATCTTCTATGGTATCCACTTCATTATAGTACTCATCCCACATATCTTGGGTAAATTGAGTATTTAATTTTTCCTTGAAGTTTGTGTCCATTGATTCTTCATTTTGTGTACCAGTAATATCGGTTCTCATATATATGGACTGATTGGTAAAATACATACCAGCTTCACCGGAAATATTTAGTTCATCTTCGGTTATATAGCCCCCATAATAACTTGAATAATGACGATATGTATAAATATCAAATGTACCTTCAGCAAATAGTTCAACATCACTGACTTGATCAGAAGCTGCTGCATAAAGTACAGCATCAATCGTTATATCTGTTATATTTTCATCATAGTAGGTTACAGGAACATAAATTTCATTTAAGTAATCCCATTCGCTGTCTTCATAAGTGTTGTCAACATCTACGAATAGCGAACCATTAACTCCAATTCTTACTGATTCAGAACTGACACCTGTATAATCCAATGTGGAAAACAAGTCCACCATTTCTTGAGCATTCATTTCAACAAGTTTATTTTCGTCTAATTCTGGAAACTCGCCAACTTGAACTGCTTCAGTACATGCAACAAGACCAAAAACGGTAGCAACTACCAATAATAAACCAAGTATTTTTTTCACAATTCTCACCCCTTTTGTTTATATTATATATGAATTTATAGATTAAGTAAATATGAAGAAATACGATATTGTCATATTAACTTTTACTCTTTCATATATAATAGTAATAAGAGGATGTGAAAAAATGCTCGAATTAAAGCATATATCAAAAATATATCAAACTCCAGATGAGTCTATTACTGCTCTTTATGACCTTTCACTTAAATTAGATGATACGGGATTTTTTTCTATTGTTGGGCACTCCGGGTGTGGAAAAACCACATTACTCAATATTATCGGAGGCTTAGATAAGCCTACATCTGGTTCATTATTATTGAATCAAAAAGACACAAATAACCTTTCTAATAACAATTGGGATACATATAGAAATCATATGGTCGGATTTGTTTTTCAGAACTATTATTTAATTCCTCATTTATCCGTCTTAGAGAATGTGATGTTACCTCTATCCATATCTGCTATTGATTTAATTGAAAGAAAGAAAAGAACAATCCAACTTCTATCAGAAATTGGATTAAAAGATAAACTTAATAAGAAGCCCAATCAGCTCTCTGGTGGTCAACAGCAAAGAGTTGCTATCGCAAGAGCCTTAATTAATGAACCGGATATCATTCTAGCTGATGAACCGACAGGTTCACTAGACTATGAATCTAGTCTTGATATTATGAATCTTTTAAAAGAAATCTCTAAAACAAGACTAGTCATTATGGTTACCCACAATAAAGATCTTGCACATACTTATAGTGATCGTGTTATTGAAATTAAACAAGGTTCTATTGTCAAAGACTCTTTAATCAGTGATGTAACCCATTCAAAAGATGAAACTATTTTAGATGAACAAAAAACGGCTAAAATGAAATTGAGTACATCATTCAAAATTTCATTTAACAATTTAGTTCAAAGAAGATATAGAACACTTTTAACTGCTGTTGCAGCAAGCATCGGTATTCTTGGTATGACTTTAGTTTTAGCTGTGGCTTATGGCTTTAATCATTTCATTGAAGATAGAAAAACTGAAACACTCAATGCATTTCCTATCCAAGTTGAAAGAATATCTTACGTAGTACCACTAATTGATGATCAGTTTGCCCCAAATCTTGATGTATTCCCTGAATCAAGCTATGTATACCCAAGTAACATCCAATATGAATACCAAACAATTAATAATATCACTGCAGACTTTTATACACATATGATGATGCTCGATGAATCTGTTTACCAATATATGTATTTAAACTACAATCTAGAAAGCAATTTCATAGCTCAGAATCAAGGCACCTCTTATAGTTTAAGTGATTATGTCAAGCAAGCTGGAGTTAATCATGACTACCTTGAGGAAAATTTTGATATCATCAGTGGGAGATTACCTGTGGATGAAGCAAATGAAGCAGTCATCGTTGTTGACAGGTATAATCGAATTTCAAAAGATATCGCTCAAACATTTGGATTTTCAGGTAATGAGGTTTTAACTTTCGATCAACTCAATGATTTATCACTGTTCTGGGTTTCAAATAATGATGCATATGAGTTTGATGGTTTAGAGTATGATCAAAAAGATATATCACTCATTAGTTCGTCTGATTTAATTGAAATTGATATTGTTGGCATCATTAGAATCAATCCTAAATTTAATTTGGACTTTTTAAGAACAGGTATATTCTATACTGAAGCGGTAACACAAATGATTCTTGAAGATTCTATTTTATCAGATATTGTTGTTGATCAACTTAGTTCTTCAACAAGTGTTATTGATGGAAATACTTTAACAACTCAAACAAAAGATACGCTTCTTAGAAAATTAGGCTATGCAACATACCCTTCAAGTTATTCAGTCTTTTCAAGATCTTTTGAAGATAAGGATACAATCATTGATTATATAAGATCTTATAACGATACAGTACCAGCAAATGATGCTATTGAACCATTAGATATTGCTGGAATTGGCCTTGCTACAATGAAAACGGCTATTGACTCCATATCGATTATTCTTTTAGTTTTTTCGGGTATATCACTTTTGATTTCAAATATCATGATTGGTATGATGACCTATACATCAATCATTGAAAGAACAAAAGAGATAGGCATCTTGAGAAGTATAGGAGCAAGAAAGAATGATGTAGGATTTATTTTCTATTCAGAAACATTAATGATTGGTTTATTATCTGGTGTCATTGGTATTATCTTAAGTTATGCGCTCTTACCTCTTTTAAATCTAATCCTCTACCGAACAACTACAATACAAAATGTCGGAACTCTACCCATATTATTTGCTTTAATCCTCATCATCTTAAATACATTACTCACAAGTCTATCAGGTATCATCCCAGCTGGAATAGCATCAAAGAAAGATCCGATTGTTTGTTTACGTAATGAATGATTAACCATAATATTATAAAAGGCCCTTTAAAATAGGTTGTGGTTTTTAGGAAACACACCTTTCAAATGGGTTGTGGTGTCACACCCCTTTAAAATAGGTTGTGGTGCACAAATATAGGCATGTCAGATTGATTTCTGATATGCCTTTTTTTCTACC
>JAHISX010000008.1 GCA_018817915.1 Bacillota bacterium | reverse complement strand
CTTGAAGTCCTAAGTGATAATGATTTGATGCCAAATCAATGGCTTAAATTAATTGACTATACCGGCACTTTATTTGAAGAGGCTAAATACGTCTCTTAACTCGAATCTTCCATATCTTCCATTAAACTTTTGACACTACCTTTTTGCTTGCTTATCTTCCTATTATACTTTGAATACCAATATCTTTCAACATCCTTGTCATTTTTTTAACCAAGCAGTGCTTATCAATTTAAAAAAAGGGGTGCAGTAACTGCAACCCTTGAATTCTTATTTAATTACTCTAACTGAAATGACACCAACTAAATTAATTGTTGCATCAATCGATATTTGATCTATCTTTTCATTTGTGTCAAGCACAGCATAACCAAATCCATTTCTTTCTACATGAACAAATTGATCAACTTTATGCTCACACTCGGTGATTTTCTTAATCAATTCAGAAACTTCCTCTCTATCTTCATATAATACAGAAATTCTAGATGTACTCTTACATTCTCCTGCATCAAGATTTGGGAAATTAACTGAATTTTTGATGTTACCGTTATTAATATAATCTTGAAGTTGTAAAGCGGCCATCGATGCACAATTGTCTTCTGCCTCATCTGTAGAAGCACCAAGGTGAGGTATCGCAATAACACCTTCCATATTGGCAGTCTTTGGATTTGGAAAATCTGTGACATACTTCTTGACTTTCTTTGAGTTTAATGCCTTTTCTAAATCCTCATCATTGACCAATCCATCTCTAGCAAAATTAAGTAGAACAACACCATCTTTCATCAATTTCATGGCTTTAGCATCGATAATGTGCTTAGTTTCAGGCATAAATGGAACATGCAAACTAATAAAGTCACATAAAGGTAGTAGATCTTCTTTTTCATCAACACAATGAGTATCAGCAGGTAAAAATGGTTTCATTTTTTCCATGGTTGCGTGATTTCTTTCTAGGGCAACAATATTCATACCTAGTGCAGAACAAGCATTAGCAACTAAAATACCAATTGCTCCAGTTCCAATAATTCCAATCGTTTTACCTGATATTTCAGTGCCACCAAATTGCACTTTAACTTTTTCTACAGTTTTGTTAATTGCAGGGTCTTCCTTATTCTCTTGAACCCATTTCATTCCACCATATAGATCTCTAGAGGATAATAACATTCCTGCAATCACTAATTCTTTTACAGCATTAGCATTTGCACCAGGTGTATTGAATACGACGACCCCTTTTCTTGCGTATGCTTCTAAAGGAATATTGTTTACTCCTGCTCCAGCTCTGGCTACTGCAAGAACAGATTCTGGTAATTCCATATCGTGCATGCTTGCACTTCTTACCATAATCGCATGCGCTGATTCTATATTATCAATAACTTGATAATTGCTTGATAGAGCATTTATACCCACTTGTGAAATATTGTTTAAACAGTAAATGTTATACATGATATCACCTACACTAAATTTTCTTTTTCAAATTTTTCCATAAATTGAACTAAGGCTTTTATACCTTCAATTGGCATTGCATTATAAATGGATGCTCTCATACCACCAACAGTACGATACCCTTTTAAATTGTCAAAGCCATTGGCTTTTGCTTCTTTAATAAATTTATCGTCAATTTCTGGATTTAAGGATTTGAATGTCACATTCATGAGTGATCTTGATTTCTTTTCAACTGTTCCAAAGAATAGTTTACTTTGATCTAGATAATCATAAAGAACATTGGCTTTAGCTATATTGATTTTTTGGATAGCTTCTAGTCCTCCTAAATTGATCAACCATTTAAATACTTTACCACATAAGTAAATGCCATACGTAGGTGGTGTATTATACATTGATTTATTAGCTGATTGTAGATCATAGCGTAACATAATTGGTGTATACGCAGGATAATCACTCGTAATTAAATCTTCTCTTATAATGACGATAACTGTTCCTGCTGGACCAACATTCTTTTGTGCACCAGCAAAAATGAGTCCATACTTTGTAACATCCATAGGTTCAGATAAAAAACAGGAAGATGCATCAGAGACTAAAGTTTTACCCTTTGTATCAGGAAGTTCATAGAATTTAGTACCATAAATTGTATTGTTTTCAACAATGTGAACATAATCAGCATCAGGGCTTATTTCTAGATTAGTTAAATCCGGAATATAGGAAAACATTTTATCTTCTGATGAAGCTATGACTTTGGCATCACCGTATTTTCCAGCTTCCTCGTATGCTTTTTGTGCCCAATTACCAGTGATGATGAAATCAACTTTCTTATTCTTCATTAAATTCAAAGGTATCATTGAAAATTGATTCGTTGCTCCTCCTTGGAGAAAAAGCACTTTATAGTTTTCTGGTATATTGAGTAGGTTTCTTAAATCTTTTTCCGCGTCGTCTATGATTTGTTGAAAGATCTTTGAGCGATGACTCATCTCCATGACTGACATGCCATATCCTTGATAATCTAGCATCTCATTTGCTGCTTCACTTAATACGGCTTCTGGTAGGATTGCAGGTCCTGCAGAGAAATTGTAAATTCTTTTCATTTGTATTTTCCTTTCTTTTTACTTATTTCTTGTTATATATTGACTCTCTAAATAATATCTTTTCGCTGTTGCACATCCCATAGAAAATGATTTTCTAGGCAATACTTTACCTATATGAATATAGGGAAATAGTTCATTTCTTTCCATACAAGGCATTTTAATACCAATGCTATTTGGATGGTTTTGGCATACTTCAATCAACTCACCATCTCCGTGGATATAATCGATTGTTACTTCTTTGTGCTTAATCATGTATTCATCAATGAAGTTTTGAATTTGCTCATAGGCTTTTGGTGCATTTTTAGGAATGAAAAATGGCGCTTTACCTATCTCATTGGAGTAAACCCAAGTCTCTTCCTCTTTGTCTACTGCATGAAACAAATCGATAAGAAAATCGTCTTTAACATTAAATAAAACACGATGAATACCTTCAAAATTTAGTCCTTCATCATAGATATTTACTACTTCAACTAATGCATATCTCGCTGGATGATCTAAAATTTCAACTTCGGTTAGTTGACTCTTTACTTTTTCCCAATGAGCTTTAGCTGTCGCTAGACTATGATTGCCATCTCCTACAACAAATAACATTGGATCTTTTTGATCTTTGATTAGATTATTAAAATCAGAAATAATATCATCACAATCTTTGATCTGATACCCTCTTAAATGTCCACCATGCATATTGAGTTCAAAATCATAGAGTAATGGAAATTCACTCTTTTTTTGATATAGTGATTCGATAATGTGCTTTTTAGGATCGTCAACTAGCAACATCACATGTGACAATTCAAATAATGCCTTCTCTCTAATTTTAACACGAGGTGGGATTCTTTCTATAATCGTTTTTTCAGTCGTACGAATCATTGGTTTACTATGTTCTTTATAATCATATGTTTCTAGATCAATTGACATGATTAAACCCAGTCTTCGTTTGTTTAATATTGTAGTTCTTTCAACTAGGATCATTGATTTCCCAATCGAATACAATATATTTTGCTCTTTATATTGGTGCATCGAATGATTGATCTGATCAATCATATTGCTATTCATTTTTTCCAAATAGACTTCAGGTAGGATAAGATGATATGTTGAAGGTTCGTCATGAATAAAGTCTTGAAGCTCTTTCCAGTATGATGGCTGACTTGTAAACTGATCACAAGCTACAACTGCCCATTTCGTTAAATTAATTGATGTGTCTGGCAGGTAAATCTCAGGTACAAAAATTGGTTGTTTTTTAGCATTTGGCAACATAAAAAATAACTCCTTTTCCCTTATGATGAGCTTTTTGTGTATCAAGACCAAATTAAAAATTTTCGTAATTTCTAACATATTGGCCTTAGTACTGCATATCCTCGTTAATTAATTAAAAATATAGCGGATTGAATAAGTTCTATAATCATTTAATTGTAGTGATATTCATCTCGCAGTTTGCTATTTCATTTTAACATGAAAGCGCTTTTATAGCAACATAAGAATTCAAAAAAAACGAATAAAATAACCAACACTTATGCTCTAAGTATTGGTTATTGTTCAGATGCAGATTGTGATTTAATTTCTTTTAGAAAAATTAAAAAGTAATTGCTATTTTTTATATATGATTTATTGCATTATTCATAAATAATCAAATCGTCAGGTGCAAATTTGGCAGCTAGTCTACCAATAGACTTCATCTCAAAATATAATAAAGCAATACTGATTAAACCAGATAATAAGTCAGCTGCAGCAAATGCATACCAAATGCCTGCTATACCAAAAAGATATGTGAGTAAATATGCAAGGGGAATAAAGAACATGATTTGTCTTGATATCGTTGCAATCATTGCTCGAATAGGGAACCCAAATGCTTGGAAAATGGCACTTACTATAATTTGGAATCCCACAAGTATGAAGCCATAGGAAACGACTCTAAAGGCTTGACTACCTAAATCGATAAATAACTGATTGTGCTCTTTTGTAAAGATTGAAAAAACACTTGAAGCGAATAATTGAATTAAGATAAATCCAATAACAAAATAGATAATAATAATTTTAGTCGCATAAGTAATGACATCTTTTAATCTTTGATGATTTTTAGCTCCAAAATTAAATCCTACAATTGGAACCATGCCTTGAACGATACCAAATGCTGGTAAAAATACAAACATGATGACTCGATTGATAACACCATATATATCGACATATAATGCTGAATCACTACCTGCATATTGATCAATAAGTTTAAATATAATAATTGCTAAAATTGCTCCTGTTGCATTTCGCAAGAAAGTTGGCATGCCAACTGAAATTGTCTCTTTTGTTGTACTCCAATCAATATGCCATATTTTTTTCAAATTAATATGAAGTGATGATTTAGGCGCAATTGATTGAGTAAAAATAAAGATAAATGCTACGAATTGAGAAATAACAGTTGCTATTGCAGCACCTTTCACTCCTAGACCAAAACCAAAATCAAATATAAATATTGGGTCTAATAGAATGTTAAGACCGGTACCAATAATTAACGACATCATCGCAAGATTTGGTCTTCCTTCAGCTCTTGTTAAATTATTTAAGACCATCGACATGGTTTGAAAAAGTAAACCAAATAGAATAATTGTTAGATAATCTTTGCCAAAACCAATATTAGATGCATCGGCTCCAAAGAAGACCAACAGTTCGTCTACAAAGATAAATCCTAAAATTGAAAAGATGAGAGCTATGATAAAATCAATGCGAAGTGCAGTATTAACTGCTTGATCCATCTTTTCTCTATCACCACGACCAAATGCTCTAGAAAATACTGAAGCACTCCCTACACCAATCATTAGCCCTACAGCTGTTGAAATCATCTGAATAGGTAATGCGAATGTTAGACCACCTATCGCATGTTCTGCCGCACCTTGTGCAACAAATAATGTATCAACAAAATTATATAAAGCATTCATGGCCATACCCATAATTGCTGGAATCGATAATTTAATTAATAATTTTTTTACTTCCATATTGCCAAGCATTTTTTCTCTATTCATTTAATCATCAACTCCTTTTTTTAGTTGTATGTTTGAAGCATTCCTTTTTTGTAAAATATAAACCCATACTAATAAGAGTGCACCAATTAAGAAAACTACAGCACTAAAATCAAATAAGAGGATGGGTTCAAATTGATAAATAACACCACCTAATAGTGGACCAATAACCATACCTATAGAAACAAAAGACTGTCTTAAACCCATGACACTTCCATACTTACCATCTTTTGCATGCTTAGATATATAGTTTTGTTCTAGTGGCTGATAAATAGTTTTAAAGATAACATATATCATGAATACTGTGTACATAATAATCAAAAACTGTGTGGATCTAAATGTTATGAAAACGATAATTGCACTCAATATTTGAATCAAAGCAATCATCTTTAACAAATGTCTTGACTTAGTAAATAAAGGAACTAAAAAGATACTTGCAAATAATGAGACAAATCCTGTAACCATTACAAATGTACCTAATTCTTGTGAGTTATACCCTAAGTGAATAAAATATACATCTATATATTTGCTTAAGTTAGTACTTCCTATGGTCATGAATGTTAATGAGATTAAAAAAATCAGTAAACTAGGTTCTATTTTAGATATCTGTTTAAATCCAGCTAAAATAGATGGTTTCTTGATAGAGATTGTTTCTATTTGATCTTCTTTAAATGTCAAGTATATAATGCCTACATACACTAGATTTGCGATGGATTGAATAAGGAAAACGCGTCTCAAGTCAGTTGTTCCTAAAAAATCAGAAAATGCTATATTAGTAGCTATGAATCCCCCAATAAAATAACCAAGAGAAGCACCAACTGTAAATGCTGCCCCAACATATGCTAAATGTTTTGCACGATCTCTTAAATCTGATATTTCGATCACATGACTTGTAAGTAATGTACTAGCACTTACAACACCTAATCCACTCATAAAGCGTACGATAACCATAAGTGATGCATAATGAACATAACCAAAAAGAAATTGTCCAAGACTATAGATCAGTAAACCTATAATGATATATTTTTTCTTTTTCCCATGATCTGATAGAATCCCCCAAATAGGTCCACCTATCATTAAACCAAAGCTCATTGAAGCAAAAAAAACACCAAACATGATATCAGGAATTCCTAGTCCACTGACAAATGTCGGTGTCACTGGATGACCTAAATTATGAATGATTCCTTGTAATAAAAAGAAACCAACGATTAGGAATACTGTTTTTTTCATCTCTCACCAAAGCCATAGTTTATATAAGTCAAATACTTAAGTATTTAAACTTAATTAATTATACCATCATTCACGAGAATGAACAACACAAAGATTCATTAGAAAAACATGTCATGTTTAGTCATTATAGAAGATATAAATAAAAACTCCCAACTGGGAGAATTTTCACTATTTATTGTTTAAACAAATCAAGAATAACTGCTTGTTTCGGTCTTCTTGGATTTGCTAAAACCTTGACATCAACGATATTTCTTATATCTCTTGTTGCTTGGTTTTTATTTGCTATCCAAGATGTCTTTATATGCTGACTATCATAATCAAATTCCATTGTGAATCTGCACATTCCTCGATAAAAAGAAACTTTAGTTATCTTTCCTGAAACATCAATACCAGTTTGAAAGAGCTTTTTTAGTATATAAAGCCTAACGAGTACCACCAATATTGAGATGACACCTAAAACACTCAAACCATAGAATCCATTTAAGTTATGATCAACAAAATAGAAATATAATGCAAGACCAATAAAAATCACGCTAAATAAGGTTGGCCCTAAAACAAGATAGTCTCTTAAAAACAATTCTTTAATCTTAGGTACTTTTCTCATACTATTCCCTCTTCTTTTATACTGTTTTCTTCAAAATAAACATATATTCTGTTGCTAGATCAAATCCGTTTTCTTTAATATATTGTTTAATTAATTCAGCTTTGTCTTGATAATAAGGCTTTTTTTCAATATCTTTAATTCTATCAATCATTTGATCTATTGATGAAATGAGCTGAGTCACTTCTTCATCACTAAATTCATGTTTATTTTGATATTCGGGCACCCATGCTGCTATGAGCTCAATTGAATCAAATTGACTCAATTTTTCTTCAATCACTTCTTTTGTATATGTATCATCGTGAGTCAATCCAAGATGACGATCAATCTCAGCTGAAAAATGATGGACTAATCGATGACTAACTTGTTGATTCGTTAAGGGCTCACAAACCATTTCTTGAATGATCATAAGACCTTCTCTTTTTAAGACTCTTTTCATCTCATTAAAAATTGGTTGAGGATTTTCTAAATGATGTAATGAGTTTGAAAGGCAAACGACATCAAAATATCCATCAGGATATTCGATTTTTTTCCCGTCCATCTTCATGAATTTTACTTTATGATTATCTAAAAAATAGTTACTAGCAATTTCAATTGCTCTTTGAGAAGTATCGATACCTATGATTTCATCATATTCATTTGTTGTTTGAGCTAAAACGAAAATGAAATTGCCAACACCAGTCCCAACATCTAGAATTCTTTTTGAATTGTTTTGTTGTAAATAATAGGCTAACTGTTCCATTTTTTCTCCTATATGCTATTGATTGACTAATCAAGAACCTTAACAACTGATGGTTGCATCACCGTATACTCAAATTCTTGATAATACTGAATGACATAATCTCCTGCTGCTAAATAATAATATCCTTCCATATCTGTACTTTCCTCGTTACCAAGTGCATCATAAACTGTTGCCTCTAACAAGGAAGAAAATTGAATGATAATGCCTGGATCAATATTATATGTGCCATCCTCAGTGATAGTAAATGAAATATATGCATAAGGGTTTGATGAATCAAGCTTAAAACCAGAAGTTAATGATGCAATCTCTGTAGGATTATTGATATCTGATGAAACAATTTCAAATGGGAAAAATTCATACTTGAAAATATAACTCGTTAAAACGGTTGAATCAAGTCGTATCTTAAGCAATTCATCAGCACTTACTAAAATCGAACAAACACCAGTACCTTCAACCTTACAACCTATATTTTCAGAGCTAAACCAATATTCAGCAACTGGATTTGTACCTAATAGTGTAAATTCAACATAACCACCTACATTTGAGTACATAAATTCATAGTATGCAATATCGTCACCATTTTCCATCATATCAATGAATTGTCCTGATGTTAATGGAATATTTTTTACTTCAACAATGTTCTTTAAAGGTAATCTTTCAACATTAACATCATAATATGCTAAATCATAGGTCGTTGAAATTTCAAAATAGATTGTTGTTTCATGGTCTACGTAAAAGATATCAGTCACATCGTAAGTATTATTTTCCTTATCAGTTATGATTGAATTATTGCCGTAAAAATGAATATTTCCTATTCTATAGATTCCCGGAATAACATGAACAGCAAAAATATTAGTACCTTCAGTCAATAAAAGTAAAGCATTTTGGCTACTTTCATATATATATGTAACATCTTCTTTAGTTTTAGGCAAAACAAATCGATAATAACGATAAGAGATATCCATATTATGTGCAGGTGTTTTTATATCGACTTTAGAAAAGTATCTGATATTCGCCTTTTCTGTTTTTTCATTTACTTCAACTTTATCCAATTCAAAAGATGTTTGTAAGCTGGTATTATTTTCATCAAAAAAGAATGTGACAACGACTTCTTGGTCATCAATATTATCTAAAGATAATTCAGAAAACAGCAATGAAAACTCAGGAGAATCAATGAGTTGAGAAATTAGAATTTTGATTGTGTAGGTGCTACTGCTTAATTTTCTTACATTATCATAGACATAAGGATTAAAAGCTTTTTCTTTAACCATTCCACTACTTAATAAAAGTTCATCAAATGATTGATCAGAGTTTAATCTCACACCTTCAAATATATTGTTATTGAATCCATCTTTCCCACGAGTAAAAAGGCCATAATAATCATCCATTTTTTTAATTTCCCTGGTTAGACTATAATCATTGAGTTGATTAATTATCGAAAAATAGAAATATTCATTTGCATAATCGATCAAGCTAGTGTCTATTTTAACCAATGATTCATCAAATGAACCGGAAGCATCATAGAAATCGAACTGAGCTCTATTATAAATAACATAGTTTGATGAAGTAGCTATCTGGCTGTCAAAGGATAATAAAGCTGCTTGAAAAGAACTTGTAGATGCACTACTGCCACTGCATGCAAACAAAGAAAAGCTTAGGATAATAAAAAATATTATTTTTAAGAGTCTCATTGTCAATTCCTCCTAACTCAGGATTAAGGAAATTCGCATTATAGATTGTCTACAAATATTAAAATTGTCGTGTCGTGATGATGATAGTTTAATAGTTTATAATATAAATTACCTCATTATAATTATATCATAAAATAAAAAACTGAGCTAAATACGAAATCAAACCATAGTTTAGTCGTATCTTCTCAGTTATTCTATACTTAATTTTTATCGATATACAGACTGCTTAATTTCAGCTTAATATCTGAATTCTCTATGAACTCATCTAATGTGCCTTCATAAGAATATGAACCTAACTCACCAATTTCTACGATCTTGTTACAAACAGATTGTAATAACTTATGGTCATGAGAAGCAACAATGATTGATCCTTTATAGTCTTCAAAACCTTTATTTACTGATTGAATTGCTTCTAAATCAAGATGTGTCGTTGGAGAATCAATAATTAAAGTGTTCGCTTGAGATAACATGAGTTTAGAATACAT
Source organism: Bacillota bacterium (assembly GCA_018817915.1). GTDB lineage: Bacteria > Bacillota_I > Bacilli_A > Acholeplasmatales > Acholeplasmataceae > Peloplasma. The sequence goes on along the minus strand of JAHISX010000008.1, from coordinate 12,891 downwards.
ACATCTCATCTTCTCTCCCCCAGAAAGATACTTGACTTGTTTAAGAGGTTGATCACCACTAAATAACATACGACCTAAGAAGCCTCTAATATAAGATTCAACAGGATCTTTTGAATATTGTCTTAACCATTCAATTAAATTCAATTCATTGCCTGCAAAATAAGATTCGTTATCGCTAGGAAAATATGCTTTAACTACTGTTTGCCCCCATTTAATGGTTCCACTGTCTGGTTTCATTTCTCCAGCAAGGATTTTGAGTAAAGTCGTTTTTGCTAAATCGTTTTTACCAAGTAGTGCAATTTTATCACCTCTACTGATAGTAAATGAAACATCATCAAATAGCTTTTTACCTTCTAAGGAACCACTTAGATTTTCTACTTCTAAAACATCTTTGCCAAGTTGTTTTTCGATTTCAAACCCAATAAATGGATATTTTCTAGTAGAAGGAACAATTTCATCAAGCTGAATCTTTTCTAAAGATTTCTTTCTTGAGGTTGCTTGTGCTGATTTTGATAGATTCGCACTAAATCTTGCAACGAAGTTTTTCAATTCTTGGATACGTTCTTCTTTTTTCTTATTTTTGTCTGCCATGAGTCTTTGCACCAATTGAGATGATTCCATCCAAAAGTCATAATTACCAGCATACATTTTAGCTTGGAAGTAATCAATATCAACCATATGTGTACAGACGTTATTCAAAAAATGACGGTCATGGGATACTGTAATTACAGTATTGTCATAATTGACTAAGAAGGTTTCTAACCAGGCGATGGCTTCAAAATCTAAGTGATTGGTAGGTTCATCGAGTAATAAAATGTCTGGATTACCAAATAAAGCTTGTGCTAATAAAATTTTAACTTTGTTTTTTGGTAAAATGTCACTCATCTTAGAATAAAAATCACTCATTGGAACATTTAATCCATTGAGTAGTTTTTCAGCATCAGATTCTGCATCCCAGCCATTGAGTTCAGCAAATTCACCTTCTAGGTGAGCAAGTTCATAACCTTCAGCATCTGTTAGATGCTCTTTATTATAGAAAACTTCCTTTTTTTGCATGATATCAAAAAGCTCTTTGTAACCCATAATGACAGTTTCCAATGCAGTATATGAATCAAAAGCATTTTGATTTTGACTAAGAACAGCTAAGCGCTTATTCTTTTCTATAATCACTTCACCAGAAGTTGGATCTTTTTCACCTGATAAAACTTTTAAAAATGTTGATTTCCCAGCACCGTTTGCTCCGATAATGCCATAGCAATTGCCAGGTAGAAATTTTAAGTTCACATCTTCAAATAATTTCTTATCAGAAAATATTAAACTAAGACTTGATACAGTAATCATGATATTAACCCCTTTACAAATAAAAAATGGCTCAGCATCAATAAGATCTAATCTGGCCATATTTGCTCACGTAATTCTACCTTAATACAAGCATTTTGTCAAGTGTTTCTATGTTCAAGGATATAAAACTTATCTACTTATGATTATACCACTTGTAATCTTATATTTAAATAAATATGATTAAGGTATTATCTGGAAAAATGCTTAAAGAATTTTCCTATTTTTTCATTGATGAACTTAGATAATTCTGCAAATGCATCAATTTGTAATTCTTGCATTAAAAATTGACGATGTTCATTTTCATTTTTGACAAAGTTTGTTTTCTTCATTTATACTCACTTCTTTCTAATTCTTTGTTTTACACCTTTATTTTACTCATCTAAATCGCTTTGTAAACTGTTTCACTAATGAATACGTTTTCTTAAAATGATAACCTCTATTATTCTATTTAATGTTTCGCCTATCTATAAAAAAAAGACAATATTTGTCTTTTTTGTGATGGGATATTACTTAACTATTTTATTTCGAACAATCTTCTTACCGGCCATTTGAGCCTGTTTAAGTTGATTCTTCTTCAAGTGTTTTCCCTTATAGTTTTTTTGCATGTTTTGCATAGAGATCAGCTCCTTTCATTTCGATATAAATTGTATCATATTTGAAATGAAAAAGGATAGAAAACATCTTATTATTTTGTAAATTATTTTTCTTTGAATTATTTTAGTAAATGGGGCCTTGAATTAATATTCTTAAAGTTTAAATTTACGATTATTTACGCCAAAAAGTTGCACATTGTGCTTTATCGGATATATTGAAATTTATCATTTTCTCGAGTAAATTATAATCTATTGATTGATTCCATTTGATCCGAAAAATCATCATGCTATGTTCATAACCAGCTTTGATTATATCTTCAGAAAAATGATTAATACCATCGATTTCTGGAGTAACTGCAATATGATTTTTAGACATGCTAAAACCAATGATGAATGTGCCATGATCTGTAAACATGGGTTGATTCCATGCAATTTTTGGTTTCAATTGAGGATATTTACTCATGATCCAAGTAAATATTTCAGTAAAGCGTTTTTGATGCCCATGATCTTCAATTGATGATAAATATTGATTAAAAGTTTCCATAAGCGTACCTTGATATGATGTGAGTTTAGTCATTGAGTCCTTTGCCTTCTAAAATCTTAGATTTACTACTTTCAATTCTTGATTCACGTGTCTTTGATTGCTTTGGAGATGAGAAATATAAGTTATATGCTCTTTTTCGTCCTGGAGTAAGTGCATCAAAAGCAATTCTTAATTCTTTGGATGCATCAAGTTCTTTTTGAAATTCTTCAGGATAGACCAAATCAGTTTCTTTTTTCAAAGCAACTTTTAATCCAGCTTTTTCATTTTCGATAGCTTCTTTGATATAGGATTTAATGGTTTGCTCTAAATCATCAATATCTTTTGTATTTGTAAATCTTGCTTGACGTGCTGCTTGAACATTTTCTGTTTGTTGTATTAGGATATTTTTCTCATCTTTGAGTAAAGCACCTTTAATAAATAACATTCCAACATATTCCTTAAACCCATGGATTAAGATAACATTCGATTGGTTGAGAGTATAACAAGGAACTCCCCATTTGACATCTTCTGTCAATTCACTGTCAAGTGCGATAGCTCTTAACTTTTTATATTCCTCTTGCCATGTTTTTGCACGATCAATAAAAGCATCAACTTTTGGATTTGTTTGTCTCATAAATTTAACCTTCTTTTATATTTTTTAACTCTTTGTGTGACCATGACCGCCTATTCCAGTCAGTTGACTGATCACTTCTTGATTTTTATCAATTTGATAAGCTTGACCTGGACCAACAATGATATGTCCGTACTGAATATGACAGCCTACGACTATAAAATTCATTTTGATTAATTGGGAAACCATCTCACCAAATTGACTAACAAATAGTTCTCTCACTTCGGGAATATCCACATCAAGTTCAGTATCTATTGCATATGATAGTCTTTTACGAAAAAAGATGTTTTTCGCTTTGCTTTCATCTTCTATCAACATAATGCTTGCTAAAGAATTAGCTAATAAGTTTGCATGATGTTGAGCAATTTTACTGATTAAAAAATAGTATTTGTTTTCATATTTAACAAAGGGTGCATAAGAGGTAAATGGTAATGAATCACTCGTCAACGTTCCAAAAACTAAGGATTGAAATGATTCGTGAAAATGATTGATAGTTAATTGAATTTTTTGATTTTCTTCTAACATGTCACAAGTCTCCTTATTAATCTATTTTCAATTTAAGCATATCATAATTCAATGTATTTATCATTTGATGTGCAACGTGAATAGACAAAGATAGTATTTATGTTAAACATTGTATTTATTTATAGACTCAACTATAATATAGGTATAAAATGATATGGAGGTATAAAAATGAATCAATCTGATATTTATTTAAATAGAGAGAAAGATTGGCGTAATGGAGCAATTGTCTATCAAGTCTTAGTTGATCGATTTGCACCATCAAAGAATATAAAACAAAAACTAACATTATATCAAAAACCAAAGAAACTGATGGCATGGAATGAATTGCCTAAACCAGCTCCATTTCTAGAAGATGTTAAGTATTGTGCACACGAATTAGAATATTGGGGTGGAGACTTAAAAAGCTTACTAGAAAATCTAGATTACATCAAAAACCTTAACGTTGATGTCCTTTATTTAAATCCAATTCATTATTCCTTAAGCAATCATAAATATGATGCGAGTAACTACCTTCAAATATCACCTGAATATGGTTCTTTTGATGATTTAAAAAAACTATCTGATAGAGTACATCAAGATAACATGAAAATCATGCTAGATGGTGTTTTTAATCATGTCGGTGTCTCATCACCATTGTTTCAAGAAGCTAAAAATCCTAAAAGTCCTAAACATCAATGGTTTGATTTTGAATCAAAATATGAAGATGGCGTTAGACTTTGGGCAGATGTTAAAAGTTTGCCTGAATTAAATCTTGAAAACCAAGAAGTCAGAGACTATATCTATCAAGCTGATGATTCTGTCATAAAGACATATTTAAAATTAGGCATGGATGGTTGGAGATTAGATGTAGCTTTTGATTTAGGGTTTGAAGTTCTAGCTGAGCTTACTGCAGCTGCTCATGAACAAAAACCTGGGTCAATGGTTGTTGGGGAAATTTGGAATTATCCTAAAGATTGGTTTAAATCAATTGATGGTGTGATGAACTTTACATTTCGTGAGATCATACTTCGCGTAATTAAGGAACAAATTGAGCCAAGTAGAGCATTACAAATGTTCACTCAAATCATTAATGATTCTGGAATTGAAAATATCTTAAAATCTTGGACATTATTAGATAATCATGATGTACCTAGACTAATTGACCAATTACCAAGTGAAAAAGATCAACATTTAGCTCAAATCTTACAGTTCACTTTACCTGGTTCGCCTAATATCTATTATGGTACAGAATTAGGCATGACTGGTGGAATCGATCCGATGAATCGTGCACCCATGCGGTGGGATTTGAATAATAAAGAGAATCCGTACTTAGTTTGGACACAATCCTTAATCCTTTTACATCAAAATCAGAGAGCTCTCAAAATAGGTGATTATCTTCCACTTCTAACAAAGCAGTTAATTGCTTATGAAAGAAAAACAGATGTTGTTTCTGATACAATCATTGTTTTACTCAATCCATCTGACAAGTCAGTTACTGAAGATGTACTTATTCCTGATTCGAAATTAATGAATTACTCTGATTTCATCACTTTAATGGGAAATGCAACATCTGTTCAACTCATTGCTGGTATTCTCCATCTAACGATTGAACCTAAGTCATATGTTATATTGATGCCAAAAACCACACCATCAAAAAGTTATACACCTTATAAACGAGTATAAGCAAGGGTCTGAACTATGTTCAGACTCTTTTTTTGATTCTTGATCCTTATATTTCAATCAAACATATAAAAAACAATTCTTGCTATATGCAAAAACTGTATTTTGATTAGATTGATTTATAAATTATTTGTGAAATGACTTTTCAAATAATCTTTTGAACAATTCTACATTGATTGATTTGTCAAAATAGACTTGAAGTGTATTTTTTTGAGTCATCTTATAATCCTTCAATTCATCTTTAAAAAATGCATTACCTTCAGCAAATATGTTCACATGATCTTTAAAAAAAATCATCATAATCATTGGTAAACGATGATATGATGTTACACCTTCTACCGGAATATAATATGCAGGATGAGATACAAAAATCATTTCCTGAACTTCTGGAACTGTCTGATTGACTAATTGTCTGAGTTTTGAGGCATATTCCTTTTGTTTTAGATCCAACAATTCAAGATATTGATCAATTGTTGTTGGTTTCATGTTTATACTCCTTTTTATCTTCTTGCTATTTCATTGAGATTACTTTACATTTTAACTAATTGCACCTATAAGCAACTCTTTTCTTATTTTGTTTTAAAAAACAGATATTGATATATTTACTATACTATTATATTATCACTTTAAAACTACAATGTTTTATTATGATAAGATAATCATTATTATGTACGATGGATATTGATTGTTAAAATTTAAGATTTGTATTTAGTTATATCACGATTAATGAGATCTAATGCTATAGAAAAAGCTTCAACTCTTCTATGAACTAGAGTAATCTGTGATTTATATCTGCTTGTGCTAACTTTTGATATCAATGTCTTTAGAGTTTGATTTAATTTATGTAATGTAGAGTCAATTTGGCGCTTAGCTTCAATAAGTTGTTCTAACGAATACTCCATATGTACCTCCAAGAAGGAATTATGCCAATATTTTATCATAAATTCTCGTTCATTATTCTGATATTTATAGAATATATTCACTTATCAATCCATAAGTTGATACTTTGATGAGAAATAATAAATCTAGTATTATAATAAAACATAGCATTATTGCATGATTGTTGTTATAATATAAATAAATAAGTACAATAAACAGTTCATAGAACTACTTAACAAAGGGGAGGTTTAGGTGTGGAAGAATTTAAATCATTAGACTTAAAAAAAGTAAAAACGGATATTTTTGTAGAAAAAGATGAAGACAAATTTCATAGTGATTTCGGGGATTTTTCTTATTTACAAGACAGACTGATTAGATTTGGACGAAGCAAAAATATCTTAATACTATATGCATTAATTATGATTGGTTTTGTATTAACTTGTATGAGTACTGTTATGCTTTTAATCACTGATTTAAAATTTACAGTTGGAACCAACACTGAAAATTTAAATTGGATAAAAATATTTTTAGTAATAATATGGTTCATTGCTACAATGATCCCAATAGCTTTGACTTTAATTATTTACGGATCTAAAAAATTAAAAGTTGATCAAATTGTTAAAGGTATTAGAATATTTGATAACCTTTTGACGATTCATTTTATAATTCTCGTGATTTTAGCTATTTTTTTCATTTTCAGCTCATTTGGATTGCTGTTTGCTAAATTTATTGTCGCTGTCATTATCACAGGCATTCTTTTTGGACTTTTTTATCTATTTTTCAAGTTACTAAGAAAAGCTAAAGATTTTGCTTTTGATACGACAAATGAGGTTTCATCTAGTAGTAGTAAGTCATTAACACACATGGCAACAGAATCAGTTCGTCCTTATTTAATTGCATTACTCATATTAAATATTATTAGTTGGTTATCAAATCTTGGTGATAACAATGTTATACTTGAGCAACTGAATCTGGGAGTCTATAATATTTTTACAAGTATTAGTATCTTAAGTAATATTTCATTTATTTTGGGTTTCGTCATCTATTTTTATGCTATAAATCTAACTGTAAAATTTGATAGTTTCTTTGAAACATATAAAAATTATGCACCAAATTCAACAATAACAATTCCTAAAAAAGCACAAACTTCTTCAAAAAAATCAAATCAATATGACGAAGATAACTGGCATTTATAAGAAAAAAGAAACTTCGGTTTCTTTTTTTTTGTATTTTTTTATAAAGTTTTATGATCATTTATTTGATACATGTTTTTTTAATCTATTATAAGTAAAAAAATTCATCAAATGAATATGAAGCATCAGCATGAATTTGAACTTCTAGCCCGGAAGATCTACCAGAAACAATACATAACTTTTTCTTGTAATCGTGTAAAAAACTTAAAGCTTATAATAATTAACTTCAAATTTACCTAACTTTTAGCATTGAAATTGAATTATTAAAGTGAAAAAAAGCCTTAATTAAAGCAAAAAAGGCCTGATACTAAGGCGAATTACTAATTCGCTTTTGTATTAAACCTATGCTTTTTATATGTCTTGTCATTACTAAGTTTATCATGTTTTTCACTAAAAAAATAGCGTGTTTTACTCTGGAGTTATACCAAGTTTACTGTTTGTGCACTAGAAGCTTACAGCTTTATGCACAATCGCACTAAATATGAAAAATTATATTGACAAGTTTTAATTAATATTAATTATCAAAGCATGTTATCAAAATCCTATTTTTTATGCATATGATAACACAAGTACCAACTGTTTAAATTCCATACCAATCTAAAATCCCTTAATAGATCAGGTTATTTACCTCGATATATTGCCATTATAGTTCCACATAACATAATACTTATGAACGAAATAACAAAATGTAGTGAGACTAAGAATAGAGCATACTCATAATCTTGAAAAAAAGATAGCATAGTAAACACAATAGATAAGACAACAAGAAGTATAGCTAATAATTGAATACAAAAACTCACTACCCATATTTGACTCCCACTGTTTCTATTAAACTTGAACAGTTTTGAAAACTTACCAATGTTTATTTTTCTTGCACCTTCATAATAAGGACAATAATCATCTGTCATAACCCCAATCCAATAAACTAAGGAAACGAACCATAACACACCTAAGTACATTAGATTTATTAAATGAAATACCATTTTCCTCTTCTCCTTTTTTTATATTGTGCGACAAATGAGATTTGTGTTGTCATTACAAAGTTTATCATGTTTTTCAACAAAAAAATAGCGTGTTTTACTCTGGAGTTATACCAAGTTTACTTTTTGTGCACTAGAAGCTTACAGCTTTAAGCACAATCGTACACAAATTGGATATTTAACTTGACAAGGTTTTTCATAAGTTTTATTAATATCATTTCTAAAAACTATATTAGCTCAATTTAGATTCCATCTCTTTCAACAATGCATCCAAATCAAATTCATTATACTCATATTTCACAATAGAATTTTCAACATCTTCTGGCTCACACCCAGCTAAATAAAAACAAAACTCATAGTAATCGCTGAAGAAATCTAAACCAATATTTTTGTTTTGATTTCGTAAATTCACTTGTAAATCTAGTTTTTTATTTCTTAGTTTATCAACAAATACTTCTATTAAATCGAATTCATATTTTTTGAGTGTTTCTTCTAATGCTCCACTAATATACAATCTTAATAAATCTATTTCTTATTGCTTTCGCCATTCAAACCACTCAAATATTTCGTTACTTTTCTTTTGCCACTAAATACATTTTTTGCTTTCATCTTGGTATATTCTCTCCTTCATCTTCATTGAAATTTATAATATTTCTTTTTTCAATCCATTCATATTCAATATAATCTACTTCAAGTTGAATATAGATATTTTCAGTTTTTAATAAATTTATGATGATTGAATTGTACGCAACATAATGATATAAATATGACATATTAAAGCCTTTGTTTTTATTCCATTTTCGAATCATTTTTTTCGAGTTTTTAAGAATATAGGCTTCACCTTTAAGAATTCTTTCCCACTGGTAAACATCAAGTTCAGGATTTAATAAATGAAACTTCATAATGAGTGTATTGGCATTTGGATGATTATATTTAACTGAATCGCGATGACTAATATTGTCCTCAAAATACAATACTAGAAATTCGTCATCTACCCCAAATTTAACAATGACAGCATCATGTGGTGCTGGTATTGTTGGTAACTTGCTTTGATTTAATTCATATCTTTCTATCATACATTATCTCCTCATTTGATTTTAGGTGATCATTTATACAAAAATGGGTATCGTAACACTGTTTATTTTATCTTCTTTACTTTCTTCTTGGATTTATTAGAATCAATATCATATATTAATTCACCCAGGTTATTTGTTATGGCCCAAATAAATGAGATTTTCTTCTGTTCTGAAAATAATTTGACAGAACCTGTTTGTGTGTATTTATAACTAATATTCTCATATGGATAAATTCTAGTTATTCTAAACAGGTTTCTAAAGTAGATTTTTCGTTCAATATATGTGATTCTCCAATTGATCATGTACAAAACAATTCCAATGTCAACAATATGAAGAATGAGTGAATAGTAAAAATATTTTGATGCTTCAAAATATTGTCTTGTCATTACTAAGTTTATCATGATTTTCATCAAAAAAATAGCGTGTTTTACTCTGGAGTTATACCAAGTTTACTTTTTGTGCACTAGAAGCTTACAGCTTTAAGCACAATCATCATAAAATTGAATATCTTACTTGACAAGAAAACAGCTCATTAACTCGTATAATCTTTTAAGTTCCCTTAATATAAATGTTTCACTTTATTGACATAGAAGCACACACAAAAACCACCAGACTGCTATTTTTAACATCTGATGGTCTTGTTTATATTACCTTGTATAGTTGAATATAGCGTCACAATAAATCTAACTTGTCTTTGTTTCTAGCTTAGTTTTTTGTAGTTTTGTAAAACAGTAAAGGGACGCGTTAGGCATCTTTTTGTTGTTATTTACTTAAAGTTGCGCTTCACTAGATTAAATTGATGATTAAATAACATTAATATAATATCTTATGAAAATGTAATCTAGAATAATTCCATTAATAATCAGATATATTAGAAAAACAAAATTATTAATTTCAAAATTAGCTATTCTAGATACTCCAATAAGTAGTATAAATAATAATAACATTGGTATTGTAAGTTTAATGAATAGCAAGTATAACCCTTTTTTTGTATAATGTGTAAATTCAGAATTTCTAAAATATATAATAAAACCAGATATAATTGCTCCATATGTAGGAACTAACATCAACCAATTAAAGTATTTGTGCTTTTCAAATATTTTCATATTCATTCTCCTTTTATTTACATATATAAATTACTATTTTTAGGATTCATAATTTATTATCAAATATAATCTTCAATCATCCATAAAGGCAAATTATCTAACCAATTAAATTCAATTGATACTTCAAAGAATCCAGCACCAAATTTAAACCCATTAGATAAGTCAACTGCAAAACCTATTCCTACATACAATTCAATTGATATATTAACTGTATCTCCTAATTGAATTCCTCCATATAATGAACAAATTGATAATTTACCTGATATTCCTAATCCAAGATTTAGGTCTCCACTAAATGCTTTCGTTCCTAAATAGAACTCAGGATTAAAAATATTGTCTTCTTCAAGGTCTTTAAATATCTTCCCACTCTTAATACCGAAATCAAAGACGCCTATTCCAACACGAAAAAATGATATTTCCTTACTTTTATCGATAGATATCCCACTTTGTTCTTCAGCATAAAATACATAAGCATAAAAATTGTCAGATCCAGATCCTTCATTGTCAGAATTATAAAGCGCAATACGTTTAGGTGATTGACCATTTGTATCATAATAAGTGACTGGATTATTTATACAATATGCATACATGTTGGCTGATTTTATACCACCTACATTACCAACCATTCCATCTGAACTTATAAATCTGCCTATTTCAGGATTATAATATCTACTGTTTAAATAATAGAATCCAGTCTCTTCATCAAAACGATATCCTCTATAACGATATGGATTGATATCACCTAAGGATTGGTTTGGTGTCTGATAGACAATATTCCCCCATGCATCATATTTGTATTGTACCACTGTATTGCCACTAATATCAACTAGTTCTATGATGTCTCCCTGGAGATTTTTAATATAAAAATATTCGGTACCATTGTAGTTCATACTCAGTAAAGTACCATCAACATCATAAGTGTAATGAATCGTATTACTACCCCATGTTTCAACAAGCACTTTATCTCCATCGAGTATGTAATTTGTTATTGTTGTTCCAGAACATGTTCCAACTGTTTTTTGGGTTCTAATGCCTTGGTCATTATACTTGTAGGAAAATGTTGCACAATATTGACTTCTTGATACCAGATCTCTACCATCCCAATTATAGTAATTGTTATAATAAGAGGTTCTTGAATCAGTAGTTTGTATGACATTGCCGCTATTATCATAACTATAAGAAACATAATAACTGAGTGTTCCACTAACATAATACTCAATTTTGGTTACTTGATCTCCCCAATTGTTAATATAATAAAGTCTCTTTTCTTTGAGAGGAGTTCCCAAAAGTGAACCATTGCTATACCCATACTCTTTTATATTCGTAATATTTCCTTGAGTATCATAAGTATATGTAATTGATTTTGAATATTCTCCACTTAAATTTATTTTAACATGTATATCTTCTCTGACTAATTGATTAAATCCATCGTAATAATAGTCATATCTATCTATCGTATTGGGAGGAACATTCCCATCAGTAACAACGATGTTTGTTATATTATGACTGGCATCGTAAGTATATGTGTATTTAAATTGTGTGTTTGAATCCTTTTTATATTCTATAGAAAAAATTCTGGTCGTAGCATTACCCATTGATGAATCCACATTGGCATCATCATATACAAACAACTGAGTGAGTGATAAAGTTCCAATTACTAATTCAATATTATTTAATCTCTTTAATGAATCGTCATCATAATTGAAATATTCATGAACAGATGTAGTACCTGTGTTGTAATATGTATATTCGTATTGGCCGTTTGAAGTATCGTAATGATAAAGGACGCTTCTTGATATATTACTTATGATGTATTCATAACGGCTAATATTGCCCAATTCATCATACAAGTAATTAATCTTATTTCCATCTTTATCTGTCGTGTTTGTAATTCTTCCACTAATATCTCGTGAGTAAAAATAGATATTGTCATTGTAAATATCTTTATAAATCGCTAAATTTCCATTAGCATCATATTCGTACTCAGATCTAACCACACCGTTAAATGAGATGGTTTTTATTTGATTCTCATCTGTATATGTGAATGAGATATAATCACCATTACCATAAGTCTGTGTGTTTAGTTTATTTGTGTAATAGGTAATGCTATTTTCAACTTCTTCCTGATAATCATAGGTCATCAATGTTACATTGGCTACTTTTACTGATGTTACTTGATCTAAAAAATTGTATATAAATTCATAGGTATATCCATCACGATTAATCTTCCATAATCTTCCACTAGAATCATAAATATAAGAACTGTTTATTGTTGCTCCTGCGGTTATATCAGTTGCCTGCGTAGATTCCAAACTTCCATGCTCATCATAGATAAATAGTTGAGAGTCTCCTAAAGCATTTACAATATTTGTTATCAGTCCCACT
>JAHISX010000046.1 GCA_018817915.1 Bacillota bacterium | reverse complement strand
TTTAGAGACAAAAACAATAAAAAAGATGGCCGCTCTCTAAAAGAACAACCATCTTACTTAAATGATTTAAATGATTAAGGTCTTTTTTCACTTAGTCCTTGACATAGGGTATACATTAATCTTATCAATGACAACTGGCTACCATTTCAGGCCCTATAGTTTTGCGTCCTTAGATTTCTCTAAGTTTGCCCTTTTACATTAAGGATTTAATTATCTTCAGTTGAGCTGATTTGTTAGTAAATAAAAAGCCAGCATCATCTTATCAATGACAACTGGCTACCATTTCAGGCCCTATAGTTTTGCGTCCTTAGATTTCTCTAAGTTTGCCTTTAACATTTTAATTTCATTTTATTGCTTTGGATCTGCTGAATATTAAATAAATAAAAAGCCAGCATCATTTTAAATGACAACTGGCTACCATTTCAGGCCCTTTAGCTTTGCGTCCTTAGATTTCTCTAAGTTTGCCTTTGAACATTTCGTATCAAATTAATCGATACACCTGTATTATATAACAACTTGTTTTTGCTGTCAATACTTTTGTTTACTTTTTTTTATTTTATTGCTCATTCTTCCATGCTTCAGTGCCTATATAGCCTCTGAGAGCCTCAGCTGATAAAGGTTTACTAAAGTAAAAACCTTGCATGATCTTAATATGATAGTTTTTTGCTTCTTCTAACATTTCTTTCGTTTCTATCACTTCACAGATGACTTGGTAGTTATTTCTCTTAGCAAAATCAACTAAAAGGGTAGCAAACTTAGCTTTCATGTAAGATTCTTCTTCTTTTAAAAACTCGTTATCAAGCTTAATGATATCTATATCTAATTGCTCAACCTTAGATAGTGTTGCATAATCTAGACCAAATCCATCAATTGCGATTTTAAATCCCATATCTTTAAGTTTCTTTAAATTATGAAAGATGTTCTCTTGTTTTTCAAAGACAGCAAATTCAATAATTTCTAAGATGATTGCATCCGCATTCATACGGTACTTCTTTAAAATCTTGATAAAGTCATTAGGTAATGAGTCACTCATCAATTGCTTTGGGCTTAAGTTGAGTGAGAAATATAAATCACGTTTAGGAAATTCTTGTTTTAACTCTTGGTAAGTCTTAATCAATGTTTCTAGACCCCAAAGCCCGATCCATTGAATATCTCCTGATTGTTCCATGATACCTAAAAATTTAAAAGGTGATAATAAACCATGTTCTGGATGATTCCATCTGATGAGTGATTCAACACCATATAAGTCGTTTTTCTCAACATCAATCATCGGGTGATAGAATAATTGGAATTCTTTATGTTGGATCGCATGTTTAATTTGATAATAGTACTCAATGTGCTCTCCACCCTCATCACTCATTTCATCTGAGTAGACACGGATATTGTTTCCACCATTCTTTTTATTGATGTAGGTAGCAATCTTTAATGAATTTAAAATATCTTTGAGTGTATTTCCATGAACTGGATAGAAAGCAATCGCTATAGATCCTGTCGCATTAATGGTCGTATCACCAAATAGTTTGATTGATCTGGAAATCGCAACTTTTAACTTATTCGCAAAATCGACAACTTCAGTGCGATCATAATCCATTGTAAGGAAGATTAAGAACTCATCATTTTGTAATCTGGAAATCTTAACACCCTTAGGTTTAACTGTTTCCATATTTTTAACAATTTTTTCTAATATCTTTTCTGACTCAACTAATCCAAATGCATTAACGAAATCACTAAACTTATCCAAATCAATGTAAATGAGTGAATATTGTCCATCTTTACCTATACGCGCCATGTATGCGGTAATAATAGAAAACATTTCTGATTTCGATAAAACGCCTTCCATAGCAAGTGTTTTTTCTTCTTTAATCTTTTTTCTTTCTGAAAAGAAGGAGCGCGCAAGAAAATATATGGCAGCTACTGTCATCATGAGTACAATGATAGATAATATAATTGTTAGTTGATCACTTACTGCATAAACTCTAAAAAAATGCATCTGTTATACTCCTTTTGTTTTTACTGGTCTTTGGACATTAACCTTTTTTGTCTTATCTACATTATAAGCCTGAATGAGCTTAATTGCTTCATTTTTGTAAACAGCTGGTCCAATTAAGTACCCTTGAATGATATCACAACCGCTCTTAACAACGATTTGATTTTGCTTTTCATTTTCAATACCTTCAGAAATAACTTCGAGTCCAATGTTCTTAGCAAGGCTTGAAATCATGGAGACGATTGCTCGTGAATGGGCGTCTGTTTCTAAGTTAATAATGAACGCTCTATCAATCTTGATGGTGCTAATTGGCAAATCTCTTAAATATTGTAAGGATGAATAACCAGTTCCGAAGTCATCAAGATGGATATCAAAGCCATATTTTTGTAATAATTTCAGTTTATTAATAACCAATTCAAATGATCCAATTAAGAATGTTTCGGTTATTTCCAAGCTAATACTATGTTTCTTCAAGTCGTATTGTTCAAAAATTGAGATTACTTCATTCACAAATCCGGCCTGAAGTATTTGAACTGGAGATATATTAATGGAAATATGAACATCGTATGGTTCCATTTCTTTAGCAATCATGAAGGTTTCATGGAGTGCAATACGCCCAATATCGATAATCATATAGTTCTTTTCAGCCATTTGAATAAACTTTAACGGTGATTCTCCAGCATACTTTGGATTTGACCAGCGAATGAGTGCTTCAAATCCAGTAATTCTTTCTAATGCATTGTTATATTGAGGTTGAAGTGCCATCAAGAACTCTTGATTCTTAATACCGTTTGCCAAATCTATTTCCATACGCTGTTCTCTTGAAGCAACCATACTTAAGCTCACATCATAGAGAAAACTCTTGTGTGCTGAAGATTCTTTAGCATGATTGAGTGCGAGCATCATATTATCAAATGCGACATCAGCATTTAAAATTTCATAACGTTCTGTCTCGATATTGAATATCCCAACTTTCGCATCAACTTCAATAAAGTTTTTGTCTAAGGTGATAGGTTTTTCAAAAATTGATAAGAGTCTAGTAATCCAACGATTCACCCAATTATAGTTTTCAATATCCTTAAATAAAACAACAAAGACATCATTATCAAAGTTATATAAGTTTGAAGGATAACCTTCTAAAGACTGTTTAGCAAGTTCTGAGAAGATGATTAAGAACCGTTCTCCACTCTTCTCACCTAGCAATAGATTGATCTTAGAAAAATCTACAATATCAAAAGCAACAATTGAATTCTTCATGCTAATGGCATCTTTATCAGCAAATAAATCTTGTAAATCTTGTTTCAAACTGTTTTGGTTAGGTAATCCTGTAACCTTATCAAATAATGCGAGATTGCGATATTCATCAAATTTGCCTTCTACGTTGGAAGTATCATGGCCAATGAGTAAATATCCTCCCGATGTTCTTACAGGTACGAAATGAACGTAAACCATCTTATCAACACCAATTTCAAACAATACAGTAAATGCTTTTTGTTGATGAATGATTGACTCAATGACTTCTGGATTATCCTCTTTCTTAATTTTGAAATCGGATACTTTATCATAAACATCATAGTCGCCAAGCAATTTCTTGAAACTTCTGTTGTATGATTTGATCTTACCTTTGTGAGTAATTCTAATAATATAAGGTTTTGAATAGTAATGAGCTAAACGCGCATTTTCAATATCGTTAACCTTTTGTTCTAGAATTTTGTATAAAACAAGCATTGCCAGAGCAAATAAAATGAAGATGACAAAGAATAGTGCCCAAAGAATATTGGTTAAGTAGGATAGTGAATTAATGATATCTTCTTCGTGATACACTATGACTAAGTAATAATGTTCAATTGAAAAATCGCGATTAAGAGGATTAAATGTTATAAAAGAACTAACACCTAAAAACGGAACTTGGATAACGACATTTTCGCCAAGACTGATGGATGCAATTAAGAGATCAATCGAATTGTCGGTCATCCCATCATCACGTAGTAAATTAAACAAATAACTTGCTGATGAATTTTCAAGTGTTTGATAAAAAATTGTATTATTTTCCGACATAATGAAATAATCAGATTTTAATGTTGATAATTCAAGCAGACCATCAAAATATGCCTCTGCATCAAAGTAAGCCATGTATTCCCCAATATTGAAGAAAACATAAGGCGTTTCATCAACATCACTGAAAGCTTGACTAAAAGAATAGATGCCAATCGATTGTCTGATATCCGTGTCATCAAAATCAAAAATATAAGTGTATCGATTTCCACCAATCACAAGATCGCGACTATCTAAAATTCCAAAGCCTAAATACGTCTGATCCTGGATCATAATTTCATCAATTCTACTGTTTAATTCAACAACAGGGTCAAGTGATAATTCTATGTAGCTATTGATCATGTCATTTAATTTTTCATAATCGAAATCAAGCTGAGCATTGATGCGTTGAGTCAACGTATTTCCCGATTCGACTAAATTGTTTTGTGCTTCGTTGATTATGAACGTTTCTGAGATTCTAGTATATGCAAAAACAACGACAACCATAAGTATCGCGTAAATGATGATAAATGCAATTGCAAGCTTCAGAGTATAACGTTTCATGATGAACCAACTCCCCAATTCTATTCTAATTTTATTTCATTATGCTTATAATTTCAACAAAACAAAATAATATCGCATCTTCAAAACCCCCTTTGCTTTAAGCAAAAGAAATATTCGTTTTTTCTAATAATTTGCCAACGACTCATTAAAAACATCAATTTCACATGATTTGTGTCATTTTTAATGAACGATCTATCCAAGCTTTTATTTTTAATACAAGTCATAAATATCAAAACCATGTTAAAATAGAAGCATATAGACGTGAATAAAAAATGTATATAAAGGAGATATGATGAGAGATTTAGTCAAAGAAATCAAACAAAAAATATTCAAAGACAACACTGCTTTTTTTGCCATCTGTGGTGATTTAGACCTAGGATATTTTTCAATTAATCTGATGGATCAATCCATATGGTTAGACGATAAATCTGCATCATTTTTTAAGTATGATCATTCTCAAATCATTATATTAAACGACCTGTTTCAAAAACTCAATTTAAAAAGCAAAACTATACTAGAAGAAACTTTACAAAACCTTAAAAATAGCATGAGTGAATTAACATGCGAAATTGATATGGATTCGTCTCAATTTCAATTATATTTCAAAGCTTCAACTGAAAATATTAGTCTAAATCAAATCAATGGATTTATCTATAGTAAAGTGATGATTGAAAATCCAAAAAACGAAAACAAAATGTCTATTTTATCCAATATGACACATGAAATTAGAACCCCAGTCAATGCTATCAAAGGCTATTCAGAATTACTTGAAGAAACTGAACTCAATGATGAGCAAAAAGGATATCTAGCACACATCCAAGACACATCAAAACACTTATCGAAGATTGTTAATGATATCTTGGATTACTCAAAGCTTGAAGCTGGTAAAATGTTGATTGAAACAAGTCCATTTAAAATCGATAAATTACTTGATGAAGTCCACTCTATGTTAAAAGAGCAAACCAAACAGAAACAACTCTATTTGGATGTGATGAATGTAGATTGTCCCAATACAATGATTGGAGATTCATATCGAATTCGCCAAATTTTAATTAATTTCGTGAGCAATGCAGCAAAATTCACAGACATCGGTGGTATTAGTTTAACATGTAATGTCCTTCATGCAATTAATGATCATCAATTAATGCTTAATTTCAAGGTAAAAGATACCGGGATAGGCATCAGCTTAAATGATCAAACAAAGGTTTTTAAAGCTTTTAATCAAGCGAATGTGGCAACATCAAGACTATATGGTGGAACGGGCTTAGGACTCAATATAAGCATGAAAATAGCCCAACTCATGGGTGGCACAATCTCTGTCGAAAGCAAAATAAATGAAGGTAGCACGTTTACACTCACAATTCCTTTGGATTACAATCCAATAACACAAAATCTCGAGTCAAACATTGATAAAAAACCAAGAATTGGATCGAGAATATTACTTGTTGAAGACAATCCTCTCAATCAAAGACTTTCAGAAAGAATCTTGACCAATTTAGGGATGAAAGTCACAATTGCATCCAATGGACTTCATGCGACAACACTTGAAAAAGAAAAACATTTCGATTTGATTTTAATGGATATCCATATGCCTATTATGGATGGTTATGATGCAACAAGGATCATCAGAAAACATAATCAAAAAGTACCAATTATTGCGATGAGTTCAGATGCACTTTATGATGAAAAAGACATCTTAGATGCCTTAGGAATTAATGACAGTGTTGAAAAACCAGTCGATCCAAATCTACTTTTGAAAATATTATCTCAGTGGATACCAGAAACATAACTAAAAAGGGATGAAATTCATCCCTTTTTTATTCGATTAAACGCCAATATCCTAAAGAAATGCCTAAAGCATCAGGTGCTATACCAAGTATATTGAACAACAAGCTTTCATAGTAGTCACCTAAATAAAATACGACATCATTTTCAAGATAAGTACTCATGTTGTTATATGTAGTTGAGATGTCTAATAAGCCTAAATCAGGACTTGTTCCAGGTTGACTTTCTACATCATATAAATATGTGTAACCTTCTTGAACGAGATATGAAATGCCTTGATAAATAAACATTTGTCCACTGACATATGTTATAGATTCATTAAAATCGTCTGTTGATAAAATATTTGTAGATGAAATCTGCTGACCCCATGAATCTTCTTCTACTAAATCAATTAATGTGACTACAATATAATACTTTCTTGGTAGGATAGAATCTTCTAGATAGAATGAAGAACCAATAATAGGTGAACTTTCTAGTGTGATGGTATAGGAAACATCATCAGGTGTGTCAATCATCATTTGATAAGTGCCATACATGGTTGTTTGAAATTGACTATTTTCGAAAGTGTTTTGGTAAGGATTGTAGATTGAATGTGCACTCATTGATAAAACAGTATCTTCAAATGAACATATACCTTCATAATCTTCGCCTAATTGACAAACATTGATTCTAATAAATAAATCATTAATTTGTTTTGAAGATTCATTTTCAACATGCAAGTTGAAACGGATGTTATTTGTCATATCTTGTACTGCAACATAATAATCCGTATAGTGACTAGCATCTTCATCAAAATCATGTGCATAAACACGATACAAAATGTAATTGAATGTATTTCCAAAAGGTGAGAAATCACTTGTAAGTATGTCCGATTGATAATCATAGCCGATATGAACAAAATCAGTTACTCTGCGTATTTGTGCACCATCAGGTAATTCAAAAATTGGTTGATAATATGTTAAATTTGTTTTTTGAACCTGACCGATAACCCAATATGCGCTATAGTTTAAGTAATCTCCATAATAGATACCTGTCGTTGGTAGGACAGTCATAATTCTAAGTTCAGGATGTAATAAGTCATTTAGATAAGTGACATCATCAATCTGTGCAATATCAACAATTGTATTGAATCCAGAATAGATTGTATCTGAAACAAACATGATGTTCTTAAGATGACTATCATCATTCTTAATTTTAATCATTTCAACAGTTTCAAAATCAAAATACCAAGTCAATATTTCGCCCCATATTGTCACAGAGTTTTGATAAAAAGTTTCAAATTGGTAAACACCTAATTCGATTTGTTGATTGAAATCAACTTCATAACCAATGGATGCGATTTGATGAATAAAGTAATCGACATCAACTTCTGCCACCCCACCAATGTTTGCTGGAAGAAAACTAGAGGTTGTAATTAAATGATTTCCATCAACACTTGATAAATCATATTCGACCCGCACAGTAGGTGCTTCTAAGTATCTAATTTCTATTGGATTGCTATCCAATTCGATTTCTCCACCATTCTTATAAACATGTGAAGGAGTTTGATCCAAAATGCTTTCACTAAGCTGATGATAAAAAGTTGATAAACTTCCATCTTCAGCTTCGATGATATAAGTTAATTCATACATATGACGGTAGGAATCAATCATGGAAATACTTAAGTCAATAGACAGTAATGTTGAGAATGGTGCAATCGAAAGGTTGGATAAATAATGAGGTATATTAGCATCAATGAGATTCGTATAATAGATATTTGAGATACTACTGATATTGGTAAAATTGACAAGATTAGTTGCTATATCATCTGTTCTAAAATATAGACCAAAGGGAATAGTAGACTCATATGTATCGCCTAATAAAGCAATTTCCTGCTCATCAAAGAAGAGATTAACAATACTTGCATCAGAACTTTGATTCTTTTCAACATAGATTAAGGCTTGTTCATCAGTAACCAAAGAAAACTCAATTCTATACGAACCGCTAGGTAGATATTGTGTCACTTCAAAATCAATTGTGACAGTTCCTTCACCAAGAATACCTGTACTATTATCTAGACTATGATCATTAACTACACTTCCTTTTGCAAGTGTATATAGACTTGGATCTATTGGGTCTCCAGTATCATCATCATAGACAATAATCCATGGTAAAACATTGCTCAAATTAGCAATATTATTTGTTGTATAAGTCACACTTAAAACACCTAAATCTCCATCTTTTTCATAATGAAGAGATTGATCAGCAGTGATAACTCTAAAGTCACTATAAATAGGTAAAGCATCTAAACCATTAACAAGCAATTCATTAATTCCAACTAAATTCTGATCTGCAGTTCTAATAATTCTTATATCGTAATCACGATAAGTTGATGGATCACTAGGGTTATAAGATGATGAATAAATTCTAACACTTCCATAATGATCTACTACGCCATCAATATATTCATTAAATTCATTATACATAGAATCATAAATACCAAAGCTTCTTGGAACGGTTGCTACTGTCATCTGAGATGATCCCTCATAAGTGATATCTGCACTATCAGAAACAACATATGAACCACTTTCATTATTCACTTTAAACTGTAAATTTGAAGGGTCATAGATAACAACATCGTTGATAACATCAGTTCTTATATATGTAACAAGCTCTTGACTTGGTCCGACATATCGATATAAAGTAGGATAATTTGCTTCGACATAAGGTTCGTAAGCGCCATATCCTGGATCTTGAATGCTACCCGCATCTAATCTATATCCACTTGCTGTCCACCATATAATAAATCGAGTATGAGGTGTATGCTCATATAAAAATGGCATCGTTGAACTTGAGTCCATAGTTGTTTGTGAATAAACAGGAACATTTCTTGATGTTGATAAATATTCAGATGTATCAGATGTTGTTGGATTGTATAAACCTGTTGTATGATAAGGTCCTATTTCAACAAAGTCACTACCTGATTTTTTGTAATCTCCGACCCAAGAATAAGTTTGTTCCCCACTCACAATAAGATCTGGAACCATTCTTCCTAAACCTTCAGATACTTCTACAAAGCTGTATACATCCATCAGTGATGATGTATTTCCAGATAATACAGCTGCATTACTTGGTAAATAATAGGTAATAAGTCCTCGTGCACTATCAATGATTGGTGCATTTAAAACCATACCATCTATAACATATTCTCCATATTCATCTACTTGCTTAAGTTCCATATCATAAATTGAAGTCGCAAAATTAGCTTTAATTTGTCTCATTTCAATAAATAATTTATATGAAATACTTGTAGGATCTAACTCACTACCTAGCCAAGATGTATCAGTTTCTAATTCATCAATTGTATGTGGATGAAGTCCTTCTAAATCAAAGTTATCCGGAATAAATACACCATTTTCAATACCTTTGCTAGAGGATAAAGCATAAATACCAGGATAACTGAAACTTGTATCTTCTTCTATTTTATCAATAATCACTGGATTAACTTTATCCACTGGAATATATTCAATATAATTTCGAATATATTGATCAGTACCTGTATAGACTGGTCTAAAGCTTCTAAATGCAAATCCTTCATAAAACATACCTGTCTCAGTATCAGAGACATCATAATAACTGATTACTTTACCCATATACTGGCCAATCCAGCCACCTGAATAAAAATATGTGAATGGTTGTGTGGATTGATCATTTGGATTGGTTGTAGCCATATATTGAAGCATATTTAAGATTGCATCATTTGCAGCTTCAAGATTTCCGAATCCATCTGCCCATGTGGTTGATAGGGTTGGTGCTAATGCAAACATATTGATTTTGTCATCGAAATTGATTAGATATCCAAAATATACTCGATCAATTGGATATGTCACATCACCAGCAAAAGCCCACGTGGATGTTCCGGTATGAATTTTACCAATAAATGCACTAAAAACATATTGAGTTGAAGTTGTAGGAACCGTAGTCATATCTACAGTAAACAACTCATTTTCAGTATCGTAGTTTGTAATTTGTCTAACTTTACCATAATTGATTGAATTGGATATAAAGACTTGATTGGTAGCAATCGTACCAAATTTATTCAAGTATAGAAAACCAAAGATACCGCTTGCTAAGTATTTTGAGTATATATTGCCATAATTGACATTATTGACAACACTTAAAAGACCTAATGCAAGAATGCCTGATGCTTTTGATCTCGTTTCATCTGTAATTATATAACTTGATTCATCAGTGCCATTATAGGCATAAATATCACCATAATTGATGGTAAATAAGATTTTAGCTAATTGGTTAAGCGTGCCAGGAGTAATATTCGTACCATCAAGTAAACGATCATTTCTAAGTGCGATACCTGAAGCATGGGTATATCCTAAAGCTGTTGTAGATACTGCTTTCACATCGCCATAATTTGCTGAATCTCTAATTTGTGCATATTGTGAATCCATTAAATAAACTATACCTGCTGCTTCTGTTTCACTATTCAAAATTATACTGTCATTTTCTATATCAATATTTCCTAAATTGATTGATGAAGTGAGTAGGGATGAATTCATCATTAAGATGCCTGATGCTCTCACAGAGCCATCAAAGTTCCCTCTTATCGATATATTGCCGTGATTCATAAAATGATCCATAGATCCTTCTTCATAACTTATATCGATCGATGCACTTGATAAACCAAGAATATCAAATAGATTTGTATTTAAATTGCTATAAGCAATACCTGAGACATAAACATCATATTCAACTGAAATTAAAGAATCTTTAACCAAAGTGATATTTCCACCATTAAACCCATCGTTTGCCATTTGATCTTGGCTAACATTGCTCATCAGTCCAACAATTATGAGTTTACCATTTAAAACTGTTCCAGCAGTTGGATGATTAATTGTTACTGTCATATTGCCTTCATTGCGTAAATGGCTTGATGTAATATTTGAGCCGAGAATATTCCCGGAAATCATGATATCATCTTGTGTCAAATCATTTTGAGTCGATAGGGTAAGATGTCCTGTATTATAAGCTTGAAATAAATGAATTTGATGAGTTTGCTTAATAATTAAGGTACCTGCGACTTGATCGATTAGGTCTAAATCTAAAGTTAAATTAGCATCGTTAAATAATCCTTCGATTTCTCCATCTATACCATCTGTAATGAGAACACCTGAAATATAGACTTCCATTAGTTCTAGTTCTGTAGATGTTAACTCAGAACCATCAGGATAGATAAATGAAATATGCCCAGCATTCGTTAGACTATGAATGGATACGTTTAAATCATCATTTTCTATTAATCCAAATCCCGCTGCATTCAATGTAATGTTACGATCCATGTTAATGCTTAGTGACCCAGAATTGTAAGTATAAAGAATATCATCTTCTAAATGAGTGAGTAAGCCTAAAATACCACCCATATCAATGGTATTGATCATCTGATTTTCTTGATGGGATAAGAGATCTCCAGTATTGACAACTTTTTCTAATCTTTGAATACTACCATGACCAATGACGCCTCCAAGATAAACAGTTGAACCTGTAGAGTCAATAAAGCTGATACCAGTTAAATCCATTGCGTTTATGACATGATCAAGTGTAATTAAATCTGAGGTTCCAAGGATGCCACCTACTGATGCATAGTTCGAACGAAGATCATAAGTATGCAATCCACTTTCTATAGAACCATTTGAAGAGCTATATTGAATTGTTCCACTGCCTTCACCAATGAGTCCACCAATAGATAATTGTGAAACTGCTGTATCTGAATCACTGATGACGATTTCACTATTCACGTGAACATTTTCGATGATAGCATGATTCATTTGACCAGAAATTGTACCAACTAAAATTTCACTTCTCAAAATTGCATCATCAAAATCATTTGTAATGATCGTAGCATGAACAATGTTAAGATCTTTAACTGTTCCAAAAAGAGAACTAAAAAGACCATAACTAGCATAATTACCAATAAATGTTGGCTGGCTTAATTGAAGATCAATAATCGAGTGGTATCTAATATCTCCACCCTGTGATGTTTGTCTTTCATACAAAGTTGAGTACTGACTAATCAAAGAGCTATGCAAAGTACCATTGAATCCAATACTTGCTGCTTCGTAACCATTACTAGAAATTTGATTCATATCGATATCATTAATAATGATGTAATCACCATTCCTAAATGCACCAGATACTAAAAAAAGCTCATTGATATAAATAAAATCAGTTGCATCATTTAATTCAAAAGATTGATTTGATATATTTAGACCTTGAAGTATTGGATATGGATTTGTCAAAGTTAGTTGTGAAAGTTCTGCATCATTTATAGCTAAGACTTGATACTGATCATTAAAGAACCATTCATTATCAAAATATGTACTCACCTGAAAATCTTCTGTATATAATCCTATAGAGTTTGTTGTGACAGCATTCACATCTGAGTAGAGTGTTTGATCATAGTAAAGGTCTTCAATGATTCCATGATTTGTTGTTAAAACTGGACTGGTTGATTCGTTTTCACTGATTGCAACAGAGCGAATATGTTTACTGGAAATAAAGCTATTAGAAAACTCACCATAGTTCACTGAAACAAGACCTGCAATATGAAATAAACCTTCAGCATTAAATCCTGAAGCATCGCCTCTATTATCGATTAAATAAGTATGATCAACTGTACCATAGTTTTCTCCAACAAGTGCAGAGACATAACTCATGATTCCCCATTCAATTGGTTGAATGATAATCGGATTGATTAAGCCTAGATCATGAATATGACCTGTGGAGCTCACTTTGGAAAACATCGAAAAATATCTTAACCCAGAATATATATTCTGATAATCTTCTTCAGTCATGATGGAATCAAAATAAAGGTTAGTAATCTCAAATCCTTGGCCATCAAAAGAGCCAGTAAATGGCTCTAAAAAGCCAATTGGATGAAATCTTTGATTGATATTTTCTTGAACTATTTCATAATAATCAATATCATTACCTAATGCATAATCTAGACTTAGGTATGTTGTTTTATTCTCTCCCATCGAGAGTTCAGATAACAAAAAAAGATCTAAAGCTGATTCAATGATGTATGTTTTCCCTGAAATAATTGCTGAAGTTGAATCGACTATTTCACTAAAATATCGATATTGACTATCAAAGTTAATTGGTTGTTGTGGGCTTAATTCTAAGTCATATCCATTCCATGAACTGGATAGTTGATAATCGATTGCTTGAATTTGATTATTCTTTAAAGAACCAATGAATATAAACAAAAAAAGTGTGAAGAAAAATACAAGAAAAGTTTTTTTCAGTATATTTTTTTTCATACTTTATTGCCTCCTTATTGATCAAAAAAATCAGTATTCAATTGCCAGATTTCTGCAAATCTATTGGCTTGAACAACTTCTGTTATGATACGCAAATGTACATAACATGTCTCATAATAAACTTCATTTTCTCTTGTTTGATATTGATCTCCTCCATCAATTAAATGGATGAGCGTTGCTTGACCACTATCGATAATTTCCGTTAAATATCCATAAGCATTACTGTCATATATAGGCTGATAATCTATACCTACCTTTAATAATGAGAACGGGTGATAATCACTTGATTTGGCACTATGGTAAATAATTTCAACCAATGGATCAATTGGATTTTCTTCACTTGATGCATAGGTTCTAGTCAGTTCCCACTCGTCTAATAACTTAATTCTTACTCTAGCTGCTATATTCGGATCTATTAAGATATCTACTTTTAGATTTCCGATATAGTTCTCGCTTTCCTCATCATAAGCATTGATGATAATTACATCGCTAACAGCATCATAATAAAGACTATTAATATCGATTGCGACATCATTAAATGAAATATAAGCTGTTACTTCAAACTCACCTGTCTTTATAACAAATCCATAATCATTGCTATTCTCAAAATATGCATAAGCATATAAAGATGTTGAGATCACAGTCATAAATAAAATCATAACAAACAGTAATCTTCTAGATAAATGTGGTATTTTCATGATGTCACTTCACCTTTTGAGTTCACTGACTCTATGTATAAAACAAATTCGAATGAAACATCAAGATAAGAATCATCTAAAGATAATTCATCGTAATCTCCCCAAATAACGATTTGGAATAAAACATAATCACCTGGAGCAAAGACTTGCTTATAAATTTCATCAAGAACGAGCTGATTATGAGCAGAAATAGCTCCTAATTGTTCTTCTTTCGTTACATATCCGCTAATTATCAATTGAACCAGATCATCATATGCATAAGATATTTCAGTAGGTTCACCATTCATGCCTTCATAAATAAGTAAATAGATCAATCCGTTGAGTTGTCCATCTAAAGTAATTTTATGCTTAGCTAATGGTGATGTATTAGAGGATTCAAGTTTAATTAGCCAAGATGATGCCATAAGATTCAAAGTATTTGTTTGATCTAAAACAAAATCATTTTCGTAATCAATAAATGCCAGATCATCAAGCGAAAGTGATTGTATATCTAAGTATTCGTTTACATCAACAATAATCGTCATCTCATGTGTTTCTACACCTACAAAACCCTTTTGTTGAACATAAGTCAACCAGGCATATGTACTTGAGATAATCGCTACAAGTGCTAAAATAACGAGTGTTATGACAATGCCTAGACGTCTCATAAAATCCTCCTATCTTAATCAGTAAGTGGATACACTCATATAAATATGCTGTATCGCAAGACTTTGATTAAGAAAAATATTACTATTTGTATATGGAAACCCAAATTCATCTACACCATAAATATATGGATCAAAATATAAATTAAAATAGATCACAATCATTGTATCTACATTTTCTTCATTTTTCATCGGTACATTGGACACTAAAGGATAAATACTATCGTTGTCATATAAAAAGTAATCTGAGTGATACATAATTTCATATTCATCTTTAATATCGTCTGTCTCAACATCAAAATTGACATAAGATATTTTATCGACTTGATAATAGAATGCTTGCTGAATTTTATTTTCTACTCTATCATAGCCTTCGGAGACTAGGTCACCTAATTCCAATTTTAATGTGCCTATTGGATTATTGACACTTGTTATGCGAATGGCAAATGAATAACGTTCACCAGGCGCTACAGAGCCATCTAGTAAAATGGCTTCATTAGGATTAGAAATGTTTAAATAGCACATATCTTCTCCTTGAATTTCACAGGTGTTATCAATTAATGTTAGTAAATCACTACCATCTCTGGATGTGTTTTGATAGATAAAGAATTCATATTCAGCTTCAATTTCTGAGATGTTGGTCACCAAGTTCGCATTATTTGTATTAGTTATCGTAAACCAAGCATAAGTTAATGTCGTTGTCATAGAGCATAAGATGACAAAGTAAAAAATGGAAGAGATAATTAGTTTTCTATATTTTCTTTGTCTTTCTTTTTCCATCATGACCACCTATAAAAAGTTAAAATTGTTTCCTAATTGTCGCTAGATAGCTTTGACATTCAGCAAATTCTGCCTTACCAAAAAGCTTTGTGATCAATTTAGAAAGTTCTTCAACTTCTTGTTGCATGAAAGGTAAGTTCAAACTATCAAACTTTCTTAAAATCTTTCTTGCAACCATATAATCTAATGCTTCAACTTCTGTTCCACCACAAGCTACATAGACTGGAACAAACATTTTAATTTGTTTTGTAATACGGTTACCAAAAGTAACCTTAAAGTTCTCAGTAATAAATGAATCAAGTTTTTCAAGTCGATCTAACGAATGTTTAGATATACCGTTATCATGAATTGCAATTTTAAATAATTGATTCAAATATTCATAACTCATTGTCATATGATCAGTTTCTGGAGCATCAATAAAATTTGATTTCGTATTCATTTCAATTGGTGTGGCACGGTCATAGACCTTATCAGTAATTAAGAATGTTGAATCATCCTTATTTGCTGTTCCAACAAACCATACATTCTGAGGAATTAAGATCTTTCCATTCATTAAATGTTCTGGATCGCCAGGTTTCGTATCTGATACAACATCAATGAGCCATTGATCAGCATCAGGCATTTCTAATAAGGATAATAATTCTGCAAAATAATACTCAACACGTGCAAGATTCATTTCATCTAGAACAATAATATTGATATCTTCACGATATGTTGTTTCATATACTGCCTTCAAAAAATCTGATTCATTAAATTTCTTTGTAAATTCATTTAAATATCCAATCATTTCAGCTCGATCTCTCCAAGAAGGTTGAACTGGAATAATACTTGCATCATTTCCAAAAAATTTACCCATAGCATATGGTAGTGATGTTTTCCCTGTACCCGAAATACCTTCAAGAATCATTGTTTTAGATGTTGCTAAACCAGAAAAGAAAGCTGAAATTATTTTTCTATCATAATATAAATGTAATTTAGATGCAGCAAAATTAATAAACTTAGTTACCATAGATTGAAGGTTGATCATATGTTCTTCCTTCATGATTGTAATTTCCTTTTCACGATGATATATTTCATCTACACGATTGAGTTTAACAAAACGTGTATTTAAGTTCAGTTCATTCTGTGCATTTTCTTCTTGCTCTTCTTCAGTTTGATTTGGACTAATACCAAGATTTGATACTTTCATTGCCAAAATCTTATTTTTTTCTTCAATAAGTTCAATTGTTTTTTGATTAAGAGCTGTAATTTCTTCAATCAAGTTTTCTTTTTCAATTTCAATTTTATTAAATCTTACATATTTTCTTAAAACTTTGAATAATCTGTAACCGATGATACCGAAGAAAACAGTACTTGCAATGATAACAGAAAATGCCATGATCCAATCAAGTAAGGTAAAGTTTGAACTAACTTCGAGGAATCCTTTAGCAATCTGAGCATATGCATCAACAAACAATTGAGCTATAGCTTGAAAAATACTTCTGAAAAAATTCAGAATGATTTGAAAAAGCTGATTCAATAGGTTTGTATAATAACGTCCAAATTGTTCCATATAATCTCCTAATATTTCAAGTGAATATCTTTATCATTTTCATTTAACCAATTAGACATAATGTGTTTTCTTATTTTCATTGTCTGATGCTCTAATGCTCTAATCACTTGTTGATATTCTCTATGCATCTTAGATTCGATTCTTGTTTTACTACTTTGATTAAAACCTTTGATCAATTTGAATCCTTCTATGATTAACAGAATGAGAACCGGAATTAGAATAAATAGAAAAAAACCTTTTGGTGATTGTAAATAATCTAATACAACACCTAATCCACCAATAGAGGATTGATAGACTGCCAAGATTTCGCTTGACCTAATCGGTTGGTCTGGCGATTCCATATCATCACCTTGTGTAATAAAATACATTGTTTGATCAAGTTGGTAAATTTCGATAATCCGATGTGTTATGAGTTGATGAACATCCTGGTCATAAAATGTAACAATATCACCAATTTCTAATTGTGTAATTAAGGTCTCGTCTAACATCTTAACTAATAAAATATCACCTGAGGCAAAAGAATCAGTTTGTTCACTATTCATAGAATCAGTTTGTGCTGATAAGAAACCTGATCCTAATACATGTGCAATGTCATTATTTCGATTGACTTGTATATTTGCAACTGTAAAAAACAGAAAAACAAAAATAACACTGAAAAAGAGTATTTTCTTAATATAATGGAAGACGTGATTTTTATGATGATTTTTTAGATGTTCCATAAATACTCCTTCAATCCTTTTTTTAAAATATCACCACAAAGGGTGGAGTGCACCATGTCAGGTGCACTCTACTAATCTACATGAATGATATTCCTAGAAAATAGTTGTAAATTATACTGATGTTCCTTCAAATGTAAAGGATGTTGTAATCATTCTACCTAATAATGAATTATAAGCTTCAGCGTCCCAACCTTCAAACCAAATACGAATTGAGATCTGTCCCCAATATGTTGTATCATATGTTGAATCTTCAGTCATATGAAGTACAGTTTGAGTATTTAAACTATTAATAACTGTAACAGTTGATGCAGTAACAACCGCATTCGTACCTGTAATTAATGCGCCAGTCTTTTGATAATAATAGTTATAAGATCCAGCATCACCAATGCCACCATTACTTAAATCTACTGGTGTAGATCCATCTCCACCTAATGCGGAGTTATAAGCACCTGCATTATCTCCATCAGGAAGTTCATAAACTACGACTGAGTCGGATAAATGATTACCAAGAATAGAAATACGCATAGCATTTGCAGGATTAACAGCAATTGATCCACCTGAAATTACTGCAGATCCACCTAAGTCTGATGATCTAGTAAATGAAACATCGGAAGTCCATGAAGCAGTTGTTCCTGATAAAGCAACATCTGTCCATTCAATTGCGTTTGCATTATTTGATCTAAACAATAAGTTAATTCTTAACACTGATGCTGTTCC
Source organism: Bacillota bacterium (assembly GCA_018817915.1). Taxonomy (GTDB): domain Bacteria; phylum Bacillota_I; class Bacilli_A; order Acholeplasmatales; family Acholeplasmataceae; genus Peloplasma. Next base: position 8,846 of record JAHISX010000046.1, on the reverse strand, counting down.
ATCATCTGTTACACCTAATGTACCTAGTGTATTAAAATTGGAATGACCAGTTGTTGTTGTCACATGATTGAATGCGAATCCGCCTGGATATTGTGCAGCTACATATGCATCAATCATTTCTGTTGAAAGAGTAGTTACCCATGTTGAACCATCTAGGGAAACTTCAATACCATTATCGGTTACAATGTCGGATTCAAATGGTTGAACCTCTGAAACGTTTGTAATCGTGAACCACGCAAATGTTGTCGTACCAAATGCAAGCACTGATATGAGAACCGCTACTACTGATAAAACTAACTTTCTAGCAATACTACTCATGATTTAATCTCCTTTTTTTTATTCTATTCATATTGATTACTGCTTTTCGCAGCTTTGAATTTCAATTGAATTTTAATTCTGTCATTTAGAATTGAGTTGAATGCATCTGCATCCCAACCTTCAATCCAAATGTTAATCACAATTTTACCTCGGTAGAGTGTCTTTCCACTCATACTGGTTGCTTCACTTTCTTGCAATGTAGCAATGAGTGATGTATCATCTACTGCTTCATATGGATTATCTGGATTAAATGTCGATAGATGATATTGAACATCTTGTGCTTCTAATGGAATTTCTATTGGAACTTGTGCACTTACTAGGAAATAGCTGAATGCTCCAAAACTTACGCCATATCCTCTTTCTTCATTTTCAGATGGATCATATAAGAATGTATGCATCTCATCAGAATTTCTAACATCTAAAACATTATCTAAATCTTTAATCTCTTGAAATGATATTCGAACTGCATCACTTGCAAAATAAATATTTTCTTCATTTTTTTCTACAATGTCATTCAGTGATGGTCCATTGATGAAATTATAATCTGAAGTCCAAGTTACACCATGTGAGACAACATATGTTCCGCTAAATGTCGAATCATATGAAACCAAGTGATTGACATTTTCTACTAAGTAAATGTTATGCTCTGGCCTATCGGTCTGTAGCCATAACTCAAATGAAACAAAATGTTGATTTGGAATGACGAGTTCTCCTACATTGAGCCCACCTCTATTGAAGTGAATACCGTCAGTAGAAGTTACATCTGTTAAAGCAACTTGTTCTAATAATTGTTCTAAAGCTGCTGATGGTAATTCTCTTGAATAATTAATGCCATCTATTGAAATCAGTAGTTCATTTCCACTTGTTGCAGTCAGTGACATACCATCAAGTGAATTTACGGATGCCATACTAATCCAAGCATATGTTACAGTTCCAAAGATTACTACAATGAACACTAAAGCAATGAGGGACAAATAAAATCTTTTAATATAAATCATCATAGGCAATTACGATTCATCATCAATTGCGAAGATCATTTGCAACTTTGCCATACCACCAATGATTGCATCTGTTGTATCTGGATCATGTCCCTCTAACCAGACAACAACACTATACTTTCTAATTTCATTGGGCAGAAAATTTGAGATCTTCTTTCTTGTTACAATAGTATCTGATAAAAAATATTTTGTTTCGGGTAATGTTGATGGGTAAGTGGGATAATTACCTAGTGCATCTGGTTGATCAGGTTTTTGAAATATAGTCTCAATACCATCTTCAATAACCAATACCCGAATGGATTCATCTAAATTATTTTGAATGTCTGTAAGTTTAATGCTATAAATCACATCTACAACTTGGTTCCCTTCATTCTTTATATAGAACGTGTATGCAATGTAGTCATATTCTGGATCGATATAGCTTCCGTTTGCTTGACTGACGTCTGTTAACTTAATCCAAGAGTATGTGATATCTCTTGCTTCTGATATTGGTTGAGTCATTAATTGAGGTTGAGCAACAGCAAATGTAATTTCATCAGAAAGCACAATACCGCGTTGGAATGCATCATATTCGACTGACATGACAAAATTTCCTGCATTTTGTCCATAATAACTAACTAAAGCAAACAATACCATCATAAAACCTGATATTGAAAAACTGAGTTTTAACAGTCTTTTCCTCTTTAGCATCTTTTTTGGCAAAAGCAATTTTGTCATATACATCAGTAGACACTTCCTTTCTCTACCCATTGATTATAACGATTAGATTTTTCTATTCTATTACCGAAATATTAAGTATTCATTACTTTCCTTACATAAAAAAGATAATAAAAAAAGGATCCCTTATAGGGATGCCTCTTATTAAGAAATTTGATAAATTATTTCGTGCTTGCAATTACACGATTTTCATGAGATTTAAAATATTTTTATAAAGATCAACACCTTTTGATAATACTACTTCATCAAAATTGAAGTAACAACTGTGTAGTGGATGAGTAAATTCCTTTTCCAAATTCTTCGTTCCAAGCATAACAAATAATCCTGGAACTTTTTTTTGATAAAATGCAAAGTCTTCAGCAAACATCATTGGTTTTAAGAGTTGATATTCCGAAACCTCAAGTGAGGACCTGAGCATTTCGAATAACCTGTGATCATTCATTACAGGTGGATAGTAATCCATGATGTCATTCGTGACTTTAACATCATACGCAATTTCTATGCCATGGTCAATTGCACGCATTCTTTTCTTTAAGAGCGTGTACATATCTGTATTAAAACTTCGGATAGTTCCTGAAATTTTAACTTCATTAGCGATGATATTTCTAGCTTCTCCACCATTTAAGGTACCAATGGTGATAACTGCTGAGTCTAACGGATCAATATTTCTACTAATGATTGAATGATACATAGTAACTAAAGAAAAAGCTGCTAAAATTGCATCATTGCCTAAATGAGGCTGTGCTGCATGGGCTGACTTACCTTGAACGACTAAATTAAATTCACCATTTTGAGCGAGCATTGGACCATCAACCAAACCATATAAACCTTCATCGAGTCCAGGATATAAATGAATGCCAAAGATATGCGTAATATGATATTTCTCAAAAATACCTTCTTCAATAATTACTTTTGCTCCTCCAGGACCCTCTTCTGCAGGTTGAAAAATAAAGACAACCGTCTTTTTCAAATTTTTAAGCCTTGAGACATATGAAGCAAATCCTAAGAGCATTGTCATATGACCATCGTGTCCGCATGCGTGCATTTTATGAGGGTGTTTAGAGGCGAAATCTACATTTGTTTTTTCATCAACAGGTAGAGCATCCATATCAGAGCGAAATGCAATTGACTCATCAGATAAGCCCTTTTTATGTGCTATAATGCCTGTTTTTGCTGCTACCTCTATCTCAAAACCCATTTTTTTTAGTTCATTTTTAATGTATTCATGTGTTAGATAAAGATCAAATGCCAATTCCGGTATCTGATGAAGATCACGTCTATATTGTTTAAGCACTTTATTATCCATCTTTGATCCTCCACAAAATGATTTTTACTGTTCGTGATTCAATAATCTTTTTTTCAAGTCAACATGAAGTGGTCCAGAGTAACCTCTCATGCTACCATCCTTACCTATAACTCTATGACATGGAACAACAATACCAATTGGATTTTTCTTACATGCTTGACCAACTGCACGAATCGCTTTTGGTCTTCCAATTTGAATCGCAATCTCTTGATAACTTCTAGTCTGTCCATAAGGTATAGTTAAAAGAGCATTCCAAACTTCATGTTGAAAAGGTGTTCCTCTTTGATACTTAATAGGTAGATCGAATATTTTGCGTTCTTTTTGAAAATATTGATTCAATTGAGAACTGATTTCATGAATCAAAGGATCGTCATCTGTTTTGATATTAAGATCATCAATCATCATATCAGTGATTTTACCTTGATCAGTCATGAAAAAAACCATCCCAAAAGGACTTTTAACTTTACCAGTCATGAATAACTCCTTTTAATAAAATTAAGTATTATCTATTGTTTCTATTGCTGTTATTTTCGTGAAATATACTATCTATTAAAATGATGATAGCAAGTAAGAAATGCGTTCTTTTTTCATCTTGAATTGAGATAACATAAGAATCTCCCCATGATATCCATTTCTTTTGAACATTAGCAAGTTCAAGACCATCTTCAAAAAGTGTAAAATTATGAGCGAAATAATCACCTTCTAAAGTGAGGTTGCCTAACTGACTTTCAATTTCAACTTTAGGTTTTAAGATTGAAAACTTTCTTTTAACGACAGCAACTTCATTACCTTCTGGATCTGTTAAGTAATATTTTGCTAAAAAGCTCAGAATCTTTCTTCTGAAATTAAATAAGACATTGTCCGTTGATGTTTCAACAAATTTCATTCTTCGTGAAATAGAAAACAACTTACCTTCGCAGTGATAAAGCACATTTTGATCTTGATCCATCACTTTGTAGCGATCTCTAAATGAAAATACTTTTTGTTTCATATAAAAATTCTTCATATAGACCTCTTTCTAATCTTTCTATTATGCTTTCATTATACCTATTTATTAGATAAATGTATGTGAATGGTTCTTAAAAATCAACGTTTTGTTGTTCATTTGCATCAAAGTATTTTAATCTTTGCTCCAGTTTTTCTAACTCAACCACTAATTGCTTTGGTAATTTGTACCCTATAGTATGATAATATTCTCTAATCGAGTGTGCTTCTTTAATCCAAGCTTCAACATCTATTTTCAATATTTCATCCATTTGACTTGAACTGATGCTCAATCCTCTTAAATCAATCGTATCTTTTGCTGGTATATATCCAATAGGTGTGAGTTCTGCTTGAATACTCTCATCACATCTTTCAAATATCCATTTAAGTACTCTAGAATTCTCACCAAATCCTGGCCATAAGAATTTTCCTTCGTTATCTTTGCGGAACCAATTAACATAAAATATCTTAGGTAAGTATGGATAATTAGATTTTCTACCCATATCAAGCCAGTGATTTAAGTAATCACCAATATGATATCCGATAAAAGGTAGCATAGCAAATGGATCTCTTCTAACTTTACCTATTTGATCGGAAATTGATGCTGCTGTTATTTCTGATCCCATCATAGAACCCATAAATACGCCATGTTTCCATCCAAGACTTTCGTGGACCAAAGGAATAGTCGATGGTCTTCTACCACCAACAATGATTGCAGAGATTTCGACACCTTCAGGACTATCCCATTCATCTGCTAAAACTGGGCATTGACTAGTTGATACAGTAAATCTGGAATTCGGATGTGCAGCAGGCGTAGTTGAAGCCTTCGTCCAATCTTGTTTTTTCCAATCCATTAAATGTTCAGGAGTTTCTCCATCAATACCTTCCCACCAAACATCAAGATCATCTGTGATCGCTACATTAGTAAAAATCGTATTCTTTTCAATTGCTTTCATGGCATTATAATTTGATTGATAAGATGTTCCTTTAGCAACACCAAAGAATCCAGCTTCTGGATTGATTGCGTATAATCTACCATTATCTTTCATCCAAATCCAAGCAATATCATCACCAACTGTTTCTACCTTCCATCCTGGAATCGTTGGAATTAACATAGATAGATTTGTTTTTCCGCATGCACTAGGAAAAGCTCCAAGCATAAATTTAACTCTGCCTTCCGGATTTGTTAATTTCAAGATTAACATATGTTCAGCCATCCACATCTCATCTTTAGCAATAGCTGTTGCTATTCTTAAAGCAAGACATTTCTTACCTAGCAGTGCATTTCCACCATATCCAGAGCCATAGGACCAAATTAATCTTTCTTCTGGAAAGTGAGCGATATATTTATTTTCGATAGCCGTTGATGGCCATTCCAAGTCTACTTGACCTTTTTCTAGAGGATAACCTACTGAGTGAAGACAAGGAATAAATTCATTTTTTGTTTCAAGAAGTTTTAAAATATCTTCACCAAAACGTGTCATAATTCTCATATTTACAACAACATATAAGCTGTCAGTTAATTGAATACCAATCTTTGATAATGGAGATCCTTTAGGACCCATCATAAAAGGCATTACATACATGGTTCTACCCTTCATGGAACCATGAAAAAGCTTTGTCATTGTTTCCTTAAGCTCATCAGGATCTCTCCAATTATTTGTAGGACCTGCATCAGATTGTTTCTTAGAAGCTATAAATGTACGATTCTCAACTCTTGCTACATCTGAAGGATCACTAAAGAAAGCATAAGATCCTGGTCTTTTTTCTTCATTTAGTTGAATCGCTTTTTTTTCTTTGACAAGTATTTTTAAAAATCCTTCATTCTCTTCATCACTGCCATCACACCAATGAATATGATCTGGTTGACAGAGAACTGCCATTTCTTCAACCCATGGTTTCAATTCTTGAAATGTTTTCATATAATGTCTTTTTCTCCTCTATAATGCAATATATCGTTATTTTTTGTTTTTGTTTTGAGATACGCGATACAAGACAATTTCTTTTATTAAATCAACTGGTAATTGTTCATTATAAGAAAATTGAATCGCTCCTTTTGAATGTTTAAAGTCTTGCAGTTGATCTTCAAATTTCTCGATTCCATCACTTGAAGGATAAAATCCAATATGATTTTTAAAGGCGGCAAAATGTACCAAATTACCATTTAAATAGTAAGTTGGCATCTTATAACTAATCTTTTCAATAGCCTCAGGCGCAGATTGAGAAACGATTTCTCTCATTTGTAGTAATCTTTGTTTAGGAATGCCTTCAAAAAGATTAATATATGCTGTAATTAGATCAACCATGCTTCATACTCCTTTGATTTTGTAATTATATCTATTTATCGGAAAATGCTACATATATATTATAATATAAAAGCAGCAAATAAACGTCATTTGTCCATAAAAAGAGGAGATAATCATTAGAATCTTCTGTTATTGGACCATAATCATAAAAAAAAGATATCGCTATCTTTTTTTAATCTTCTTATCTTTTTATTTCATCGGGTATCAATTGATCATCCATCCAACCAACTTCAATACCATACCCATCAAGATCTATAAAGGATCTCGTATACATACCTTCTTCCATGTATTCTTTTGGCCGCAATTCTTTAGCACCTAATGATAATGCTAGTTCTGCCATTTGGTCAACTTCTTCTATGCTGGATAGCATGAATGAATTGAGTTGTGATAGGTGATTACCTCTTGGTGTCAATTCATGATTCGGTATAAATAACTTAAAAGTTTGATCTTGCAACAACATAAAATAATTATATTTTGATAATTGGATACATGATGCTTGATCGTTTGAAAAATGGTCAATTTTTTTAAATCCTAATGAAGTATAGAAAGATGTACTTTTTTGAACATCTTTTACAGCTAAATTCACAAATATAGTTTGCAAAATGAAACCTTCTTTCTATGATAAATCTATAAAATTATCATATCATATGTTTCATATCAAATCTATAAGTTTGCTTTCTTGGTTGTAAGTTTTTCTCTTAATATTTTTTCTTTATTTGGTACATCATTCTTTAATAAAAATGAAGCCCATTTTCTTTCTTCTTTATCCGTTTCGCTTTCCCAAAACTTTAAACGATCATAAAAGATCTGTGTTTCACATTCAATAACCTTTTGTCTATCTTTGATAGGAGCATTTAATACAAGTGCAGTTAAACCATACATCATTAAACCCATGGCGTGTGTTTCAACATGTACAGTACCCAAAACATGGCCCATTGCATGTGCCGCAGCACAAGCTGCAAGATCATCATTAACATCAGATGCAGCTTTATGAGCATCAAGAGCAGCTCTACGGGCTACAGGCATCTTAATTTCGCCTTTTGACCATAATATGGTTGCATTGAAAGCTTCTCTTGGTCTTAAATCATTGGGATATCTTTTTTCAAATATAGAGATTACTCTTGGTGCACAATCAATAACCCATAAGACAAGACAACGATGACTTTGTTTTTCGATGAGTTCCCGAATTTCTTTTAATTCTATACTATCTCGATTAAATAAGATTTTATTCACTATGATCACCATTCGAATTTACTGATTATTCACCCTTCATATCAATCGTTTTAATCTTTTTTTGTATAACATCCATGGATAACTTAACAGACTGACCAATTGCTAGCTCTATATCATCTGGTTCCACAGCAAATGCATCAATGATATATTTTTTATCAATAAAAGCATTTCTAGTCATAATATGTGTCAACTCAAGTAAATCAAGACCGTGTTCTATACCTTGCTTTTTAAACTGTTTCACTTTACTTTTCATGACCATTTTATATAAAAATTTGGGTATTGTTAAAATCTTCTTATGAGGTTGTCCCATATTTCTATGGAAAATTGTCAACATTTGTTTCCATGTTAAATTATAATAACCTACAGGATAATTTTGTCCATTTGTTCCATTTTCAAGCGCACCTACGATTGACTGAGCAACTTGTTTGACGGTGACCATCGTTGTTCCACCCTTTGGATAGAAGGTAATATGCTTCATTTGCTGTATTTGCTCGACTAAGAAAGTCCAAACTGGCTTTCTTCCACTTTGCGTTCCAAAAATATAAGGAAGTTCTAAGACTGAAACACTCATCTTCTCATCAGCAAATGATAAAGCCATATTGGCTTGATCCACGCGACTTCTAATATATGGATGATGATTATATAAATCTAGTTCCTTCCATTCTCGATCAAAATAAGAAAAATAAGAACCAAGAACAACAACATTTGTGACACCTACTTCTTTTGCAAGTCTCATCATTTTTTTCAATGGAATGTTATTGTACTTAGCATAAAAATCATAAATAGGATGAGTGCCTTCTATGCGTTCATCAACACCAGCAGCAAAAACAAAGCCATCCATACCTAATGTATACCCTATGTCAAGGACTAAGTGAAAAAAGACCTTAATCATTTAAATCATTTAAGTAAGATGGTTGTTCTTTTAGAGAGCGGCCATCTTTTTTATTGTTTTTGTCTCTAAACATATCACCATATGCTCTTGGA
>JAHISX010000045.1 GCA_018817915.1 Bacillota bacterium | reverse complement strand
TTGATTATATTGGTGTAAGGCAATTGGTTATTACCATTATACCAATCAAGGGGATTCTTTTTTTTCAACGCTTCCGCTTTTTTGAGTCCACCCGCATAGCAGGTGGTTTTATGTTACCCTTCGGCCAACATAATAAAAAAGAGCGAATTCGCTCTTTATTTTTTATAATATTCCTAACTCGTCTGCAATCTCAAGAAAAATATCATTGATTGGGTAATACTCAACATTGAGTTTTTGAAACATCTCATAAGTCATTTCATCTAGTTGTTCATACATAAAATGTGGAACATCTTCTTTATTCTCAAGTTTCTTCATGACATCTTGTTCGAAATCTACTAATTTATCCATATCTTTCTGTTCGAAGTTTTCAACACCGAGCAATTCATTTTGAAAATCAATTGTACTCAGTAACAAATTGACTTCTTTTGCTCTTTGTTCTAGATTTTTAATGTCGTTTTTATATGTCTTTTTCATTAATCCAGTTATTTCTTCAAGTTGATCAAAAAGATAATAGAATCCTGTTTCAAATATCTGATCTTCCTCATCTGAATAAGTTAGGTCATCAATGAGCTTATCATATAGATAGTCAGTAACATCGATCACGTGCTTGAATCTAATAATCAAATCAGAATTCTTTTCGATTAGATATTTCAGTAAATCATTATTTTCGATTTTCCAATTTGCATATTCGTGATAGACTCTTTCATCACGCATCAAAATCACCTACTTACGCTTTATTTGCTGAACCGAATACTTCTATTTTTTCCTTTATTGTAAGCTTCATAGCTTCATAACCTGGAGCTAAAAGTTTTCTTGGATCGAATCCTTTACCTACTAAGTCTTTACCTTCTTCAATATATTTGCGCGTTGCTGCTGCAAATACTAATTGAAGTTCAGTGTTGACGTTAACTTTTGATACACCTAATGAAATAGCTTTTTGAACCATTTCAGCTGGAATACCTGTTCCACCATGTAAGACAAGTGGTACACCACCAGTGACATCTTGTACTTCTTTTAGAACTTCAAAATTTAAGCCCTTCCAATTTGCTGGGTATTTACCATGAATATTACCAATACCTGCTGCAAACATGTCAACGCCAGTTTCGGCAATTAATCTACATTCTTTTGGATCTGCGATTTCACCACCACCGATGACGCCATCTTCTTCTCCACCGATTGCTCCAACTTCAGCTTCAACTGAAACACCTTTTGCATGACATGCAGCAACGATTTCTTTAGTCTTTGCTAAATTTTCTTCAAATGGATAATGAGAGCCATCAAACATAATGGATGTAAATCCAGCTTCTAGAGCTTTATATGATCCTTCATAAGTGCCATGATCTAGGTGAACTGCAACAGGAACTGTTACATTATAGAAAGCATCTAATGCGTGAACCATTGCCATAACTGTCTTATAGCCACCCATATATTTTGCTGCACCTTCTGATACACCAAGAATAACAGGAGATTTCATTTCCTCAACTGTGGTCAAAACTGCTTTAATCCACTCTAAATTGTTAATGTTTATTTGTGCTACGCCATAGCCTTCTTTATGTGCTTTGAGTAGCATTTCTTTTGCTGATACAACTGCCATATTATTATTCCTCCTTAGAATTTGGTCACATCTATTATAATACAAAGCACTACTTTTAGCAATAAATTAAGATAGTGTAATCGTTCACATTATTTAGAAATCTGATGATAATTGATGCATGCACCTATAAAGTCTTTAAACAAAGGATGTGGTCGTAAAGGTCTAGATAAAAATTCCGGATGAAATTGAACTGCAACAAACCAAGGATGATTGGAAAGTTCAATCATTTCGATTAAATGATATTCGCTATTATATCCCGATAGAACCATGTCGCTTTCTTCAAATTGTTCCAAGTATTGATTGTTAAATTCGTACCGATGTCTATGTCTTTCTTGAATCAATTTCTTTTGATAAGCTTGAAAAGCTTTTGTACCTTCTTTGATCTCACAATCATACAATCCCAATCTTAAAGTACCACCCATGTCTTCATCTGATAATCTTCCTCTTTGTAGAGAAATAATAGGATTAGGGGTTTCTGGATCGATTTCTGTTGAATTCGCACGATCAATGTTTAAAACATTTTGTGCATATTCAACCACTGCAAGTTGCATACCATAACAAAGACCAAAAAATGGGATATTGTTTTGTCTTGCATAGGTGATTGCTGCTAGCTTTCCAGTGGTTGCTCTTTTTCCAAACCCACCAGGCACTAAAATACCATCACAGCCTTCAACCATTTCTGCAACATTACTCATATCAACATCTTCTGCATTAATCCATTGAATGACGATTTTTTTATTATGCGCATATCCCGCATGCCTGAGTGATTCGCTAACTGATAGATATGCATCATGAAGCTGTACATATTTACCAACTAAAGCAATCTTGATTTCTTCTTTTAAATGTTTAATCCGATAAATTAAATCAACCCAAGGTGTGATATCCGCTGGTTTTTTTTCATATCCAAAATGACTTAATATCTGATCATCAACATGTTGATTAAATAAATTAACAATCACTTCATATAAAACAGACACATCAAGAGATTCAAACACAGCATTTGTATCCACATCACAAAATAAGGCAATCTTATCTTTAACTTCCTGTGAAATGTTTTTTTCGCTTCTAAGCATAATAATATCAGGATGAATGCCCAAGCTCATTAACTCTTTAACACTGTGCTGTGTAGGCTTTGTTTTAATCTCATTAGCAGCCTTTAAATAAGGCACCAGCGTATTATGGATATAAAGCGTGTTGTTATACCCAAAATCTCTTCTAGCCTGTCTAATGGCTTCTAAAAATGGTAGAGACTCAATATCTCCAACGGTCCCTCCAATTTCAGTAATAACAATATCAGGATTGGTATGTTTAGCAACATCCACAAGCTTTTTCTTAATTTGATCCGTAATATGGGGAATGACTTGGACGGTAGCTCCTAAATAATCACCACGTCTTTCTCTTTTCATAACTGTTTGATATATCTTACCGGTTGTAATACTTGAATGTCTGTTTAAGTTTTCATCGATGAATCGTTCATAGTGTCCTAAATCTAAATCTGTTTCAGCACCATCATCGGTCACGAAAACTTCTCCATGCTGATAGGGACTCATTGTACCTGGATCAACATTGATATAAGGATCAAACTTCTGCATAAATACTTTTAGTCCTCTACTTTTTAATAATTGTCCAATAGCTGAAGCGGTGATGCCCTTACCAAGACTTGATACAACTCCACCGGTTACAAAGATATATTTAGCCATTATTTCCTCCATTTTTTTACAAGAAAAGAGTCTCCTGCTTGTAGGAGACTCTTAGGTGTGCCCTTATTAATTATATCAAAACTCACAACAAGTGACAATAACTAAATTATTTTTATATCACTATTGATTTAGATTTTTCAAATAATAAAATTCTCCATCAACAGATTCAGGAATAAACCCCATTTTCTTTAAATAATCTTGATGTTTTTGGTTACCTGGTCTTGATAAGAGTGTTTCATATCCTTGAGCAATAAAGAAATCCTTTTGATTTTCATATAAGAAATGTCCTAACTTGAAATCGCGATATGCAGGGACAGCATAATCAATGAGTATTTCTAATGTTTTAGGATCTTTGATTTTGCTCACTAAGATACCTGCTGGTATTGTATTTCTTAAAATAAACATCTTGATATATTGAGAATCTTCAAGATTGTCTTCAACTGCCATAAACGATAACATGTTCTCTTTATAATACGACATGAAATGATTAAAGTACTCAGTTTGTGTACCTAATTTGAGTAAGGTGAAATAATCTTTTTTGGAATACATTTGATAAAGATAATAAATATCAACAATCACAATACCTGCATTCATAAACCCTACAGGTAGTGCACTGATCGCAAATCCATAAATTGAAAAAAGTAGTGCTCCAATTAAGTTGATCCATCTCAATCTCTTAACAGAACTCATAACAAGTGAAACTAAAACAATTAATGAGGCAAGATATCCTACCCACTCTAAAATATTTGGCATTGACAACACCCTTTCTAATATCTCTATTATATACTTTAAATCTTAAAACGAAAGAAAAGGGTATACTAGAGTTATCCGTATACCCATGTTAGAATCATACTTAACTTTTATTCGTCGTACATGTCCTCATAATCATCCATGATTTCGTTATAGTCGTCTTCATCATAGTCTTCGGAATCGAATTCTACTTCAACATCATCATCGACATCATCATCATCGGTTGATTTGGTAGGTAAATCAATTTCAATATATGCTTTTTCTTCTTTTATTTCTTCGTCTTCAACTTCAACTTCTTCTTCTTCGTCTTCAACTTCAACAATTTCTTCCTCTTCATCTTCAAGGATGAATTCTGTAAAGTCTAGGTCTTCTTCAACATCTTCTTCAATTTCTTCAGCATGAACAAAAGCGAAGCCATCTTTGTCCCATAGTTCCAGGTTTCGTTCTTTCAAGTCCCATTGATCATCGCCACAGTAAACAAACTTTGCACTTTGGGTTATATCCATGTAGAGCTGAGTTAATTTATCAATGTCATCTAGAGAAATACTTTTAATTTCTGCAACGCCTTGAATCAGCTGTTGGATAGTCATTGGGGTTGGTTGTCCTTTGATCAGTGCCTCGGCAACATCAATCATTGCTAATGTTTTTAATTTTTCGTTCATTTCTTCCTCCTAAAACCGTATATATTGTATACTAATCGTTTCTATTTTGCAAGTATTATTTATCTTAATTGAGTAATTAGTAAAACGATTGCTAGTATAACAGCAAGAACGATAAATAGTTTAAGCATCTTTTTAACAAAACTAATAGTTCCAAGTACAATAACAATTCCCACAAATACCACACCAACTATTTTGATGAGTTCTGGGAGTGGAGAGACAAACTGATCATATAGCCCAAGAAGCTTGCCATCAAGATCTAGAGTGTCGGCTAAAAACCCATTAAATTTACCATAAAGTGATTCAAAAAAACCTCTTACTACATCCCACATCGTTTTTTCCTCCTACTTTTATTAATACTTTCTTCTATTTTCAACAGCTTTACTTAAGGTAAGCTCATCCGCATATTTTAATTCAGCACCAACAGGTAATCCTGATGCAAGTCTAGTTATAGACAACTTTTCACTATCAAACAATGTTTTTAAGTATTTAGCTGTCATCTCACCCTCAACAGTACCGTTTGTCGCAATAATCATTTCTAAAATATTTGGAATACGTAAAGCAAGTGAATCAATATTTAAATCTTTATCTGTGATACCTCTAGAAAAATCTACTAAACCACCTAATACATGATAGACACCATGATAAGTTCTCATCTTTTCCATCACAAAGACATCTTTAGCGTCAGAAACAACCATGAGTGTTTCGTGATCGCGATCTGGATTTGAGCAAATATCACAAACATCGTGATCGGTAATCATGTGGCAAACAGAACAATACTTGATTTCCTCTTTCAATCTTTTTAAATGATCAGCAAATCCTAAAATTGCATCATCATCAAAATTTGAGATTAAGTGGAGGGCAAGTCTTTCAGCTGTTTTTTCACCAATACCCGGTAATTTCTGAAAGTCGTCAATCAATTTCTTAAGAATGGCTGGATACATTAAAATCCAAAGCCTCCTAAACCACCAGAAAATTGTCCCATGGTTTCTTCTTGTTCTTTTTCTATTTGTTTAAGTGCATCATTGACAGCCAATAGAATTGAATCTTGAAGCAATTCAAGTTCTTCTACCAATTCAGGATTGATTTGCACATCAATGACTTGCTTAGTACCTTGCATAATCACAGTCACACCACTAGATTTGCCATAATATTCTTTTCTTTCTAGTTGTTCTTGTGCTTCGACCATTTGTTTTTGCATTTTTTTTAGTTTATTAATCATGTTAGGATTCATATTTTCTACTCCTTTATTGTGACTTTTTCCCCAAAATATTCTTTAGCTAAAGAAATAATTTCAGGTTCTTTCTTTTCTTCATTGACAACATCTAAATACAACTTAAGATCATATGGAGGTAATTTAGGTTTCTTTTGTCCTTTTTTCCATAAATCAAGATAGATTTCTTTAATAACAAGCCAATCTGATTTAAGGATTGCTATATAATCATCAATTAAATGTTGTTTGCTATTAAATATTTCAAGAACGAGTTTTTTAGTTTCTGGTTCCAATATTCTTTTACATAAACTGATGTCATCGTAAACGATGAGCATCGTGTCAGATACCGCTTCAAGCTCTGATTGAGATAACAAGTAAGCAACCATCTTTAAATGTGCTTTTGGATAATCCTTTAAATGACTCCAAGCAGATTGCATCAATGCTTTCTTATCTTTATCATCATTATTCATGATGGATTCAACCTGTTTGATGGAAACTAAAGCCTTTTTGTTAGCTTTTACAACTTCTCTTGGTTGAATCTTAATTTGTTCTCGCAGTTCTTGAATAGAATTCTTCAAATCAAGAAGGGTTGCTTCGTGATCAATTGTTTTTAATGTCTGGTGTTCCATCATCTTGATGAGACCAAGTTCAACATATGCTCTTTTTTGATGTGTCCATTTCATATCTTGTTGCAATTGATTGAGTACATCAAGATAGAAATAAATACGATCGAAAGAGAATACGGATAGGATTTCATTATATTTAGGTAATTCGACTTTGGTTGATTTTTCTAATAAGATATCTCTGAGTGCTAAAATCAAGTCATTAACAATACGTGTAATTTCTTTACCTTCAGCTAATAAATCCTTAAGAATAATCATTGCCTTACTAATTTCTTTATTTGTTATAGACGTAAGTAATTCAGTAAGAGCTTTTTTGGAAACACTACCAGAGACTTGATGAACATCATCTTCTGTGATTTGTCCATCAGCAAAAGAAATCGCTTGGTCTAAAAGACTGATTGCATCTCTGAGTCCACCTTCTGAATTAACTGCAATTGCACGAACTGCATCTGGTGTTACATCAATATTTTCTTTTGTAGCAATCTCACTTAGTTTTTCCATGATATCTGTGGTTTCAATATTTTTAAAATCAAAACGCTGACATCTCGATAGTATCGTTGGTGGTATTTTGTGTACTTCAGTGGTTGCAAGAATGAAGATGACATGCTTAGGTGGTTCCTCAAGTGTTTTGAGTAATGCATTAAATGCACCTGGTGTGAGCATGTGGACTTCATCGATGATATAAACTTTAAACTTGCCAACACTTGGCATGTATTTAACTTTATCTCTTAAGTCTCTAATTTCGTCGACACCATTATTTGATGCAGCATCAATCTCTATGACATCGGGAATATCTCCTCTGTCAATACCTTTGCAGATGTCGCAAACATTGCATGGCTCATTAGTTGGTTGATTGAGGCAGTTAACAGCTTTCGCAAATATCTTTGCAATGCTGGTCTTACCTGTACCTCTTGGACCACTAAATAAATAAGCGTGGGCAATCTTATCATGAAGTAGAGCATTTTGTAGTGTTTTGATGATTACTTTTTGTCCAGATACTTCTTTAAACGCTTTTGGACGATAAGCACGATATAATGCTACATAAGACATTTAGGTTCCCTCGCTTTCTTTCTTTTACTATTATAACACACATATTATATCTTATAATATAGCAATCTATTTTCCTAAACAAAACTTCGAAAATAATTCATTTAATAAATCATCTTGGTAGTTCTCCCCTAGGATATCTCCAAGCAATCTCCAAGCGACCGTCAGGTCAATTGCGTAGACATCAACTGGCATGTCAGAACCTATAGAAGTTAAAACATTTTGAAGGGATTTTCTAGCTTCTTTAACTTTTGCGATGTGTCTTGCATTCGATAAATAATTGAAATCTCTTTGTTCGATATCTTCTAAAGATAATGATTTTAAAATTGCACTTTCTAGCTCTTTTAATCCAGTTTTATTTAAGGTTGAAATGAGAATAACTTCGCTCATATCTAGAACCTTGGGTAGATCTGATTTATTAGCAATAATGATACGCTTGTTATGTTTGGTTAATTCTAAAAGTTCTTTATCTTCTTTCGTTAATATTTTAGATTGATCAAGAACAAGCAAAACAAGTTGTGCATCTTTAAGTGCTTTCATAGAGCGGTTTACACCAATCTTCTCAACAATATCCGATGTCTCTCTAATACCCGCAGTATCAATTAAATTGAGTGTGACGCCATTGATATTTACATAAGCTTCAATGGTATCTCTTGTGGTGCCTTCAACTTCTGTCACAATCGCTTTATCCTCATCAAGCAACGCATTTAAAAGACTGCTCTTGCCAACATTTGGCTTTCCAATAATAACCGTTTTGACCCCTTCACGAATCATTTGATTCTTCTCAGATTCTCTTAAGAGATCATTGATTTCTTCAATGAGATCCTCTGTTTTTGGTTGAATGATTTCTTTACTCATCACGATAGCATCATCATATTCTGGATAATCGATATTGACCTCTATTTGAGCTATTATTGTTAATAATTTAGATCTTAAAGAGCGAATCAATTTTGAAGTTTCTTTCCTAATGCCTAAATTTGCAATCTTTAGTGCTTGCTCACTTTTTGCATGAATGAGATCCATGATGGACTCAGCTTCAATTAAATCGATTCTTCCATTTAAATATGCGCGTTGGCTGAATTCTCCTGGTAGAGCTAATCTGATATCAAGTGATAAAATGCGTTCTAACACTTTTTGCGTGATTAAAATACCACCATGTGTGGACACTTCAACCACATCTTCAGCAGTAAATGTCTTAGGGGCTTTGAGTATTGCCACCATGACTTCATCTAAGTAACTCCCGTCCTCATTTGTGATGTGTCCATAGTGCAGTGTATGTGACTTTGCTTTCAACAAATCAAAGCCCTTAAATATTTGATTGAATTCAGAAATTGCTTGATTCCCGCTGATTCTAATCACAGATATACCAGCGGTTCCATATGCTGTTGATATAGCAGCAATCGTATCAAAATTCATTTATTCTATTTCCTTTTTCTTTTTGAATGGCTTGCCTCTAAATGGATTGAATCCACGATGAATATCTCTAATTGCAATAAATCCCATAATGAAAACGCCTAAGATAGACCCTACAAGTATGTATCCACTGCCTAAGATTAATCCGTTCATAGCAACAAACCATAGAGTTGCTGCGGTTGTAATACCTTTGACAACATTTGTTTGGTCTTTAATAATTACACCGGCACCAACAAAACCGATACCTGTAATGACTTGTGCGATGACTCTTTGTCCTTCTGGATCAATAGAGAGACCTCCGCCTTGCAAAGTAATCTGATATTCAAACATAAGACGTTGCATGATCGCAATACCTGTTGCACCCATTGCGACCAATAAATGTGCTGATAAACCTGCCGCTTTACCAACATTTTGTCTTTCGAGACCAACAAATGATGAAATCAAAAAGGTCAAAGACAGGGGTAATAAAATCTTAATCAGAATTTCTTGTATTGACATATTGAAATCTAAAATCATTTTTGTTTTCTCCTTTCCTTATAAATTTGATTAAAATGCACTTTATTTGCATTATTTTTATGATAGCCTAATATGGCTTCTAAATTTACATTGGTAGCTGAATTAAAGATCAATTGATCTACATCAGGTTGATCTTTCTTAAGTTGTTCAATTAATGCCTTGACTTCTCTTCTTTTGGATGATGTCTTTTCAGCAACAACTGTGCATCCACAATTCATAGCTTGAATACCACTATGTTTAATCCATCTAATGATTGCTTTTTCTTTGACAAACATCATTGGACGAATTAATTCGATATCATCAAAATTCTCAGCTGTAATCTTGGGTACCATCGTCATGAACTGACCATTATATAACATGTTCATCATTGTTGTTTCAATCACATCATTGAAATGGTGTCCTAAAGCTAATTTATTACATCCAAGTTCTTTTGCTGCTTGATAAAGAAAACCTCTTCGCATCCGTGCACACATATAACATGGGTTTTCCTTAGCTATTTTACCTATAACATGAAAAATCTCGGATTCTTTAATGGTTAAAGGTATACCTAAGTATTCTGTATTTGCTTTTAATAACACGCGATTGATTTCATTGAATCCGGGATCCATGGATAAGAAAACCAATTCAAAATCAATCTTATTGTGCTTTTTGAGTTCTTGAAATAGTTTGGCAAGAATCAAACTATCTTTCCCACCTGAAATAGCAACAGCAATCTTATCACCTGGTTCAACAAGTTCATATTCATTAATCGCTTGTACAAATGGTCTAAAGATATCTTTTTTATATGTTTTAATTAAGCTTCTTTCAATATCAGCAAGTGGTATTTTCGGTGATTCGACAAGAATAGCTTCGCATGATTGCATCTTAAGCCTCTTTATATGCCTTGATTACAGCTTCTGCATCTTTAATGAATTCTGGTAATTGTTCCCAACCTTCTAATCTACATCCGGAAGCTTTAGCGTGACCACCGCCACCAAATCTATTCGCTAATTCATTAATTGTTGGTCCGTTTGATCTCAGTCTAATTCTGACTTCATTGGGATACTCGATAAAGAGTGCCCATACTGGAAATCCTTCAATACCACCAAGTAAACCAACAACTGATGCGGCTTGTTCATCTGAAACATTATATTTTTCTATGATGTCTCTCGTCATTTTTAAATAGACAAAGCCATCTGTTGTAACAAAGTTACTATAGACATATCCTTTAAGAGCAATCATCTCTAATGTTTCTTTGCCTAGTTTACCATCAATGTATTCAACATCCACACCTTGATCAATTAACATACCTGCCATTTGATGAGTAAGATTAGAAACCCCTCTAAAGCGGAAGCGTCCTGTATCAGTGACAATACCTGTATACATTGCAATTGCTCCTTCAAGACTCAATTTAAGCTGTTTCTTGAACTTAAAATAGAAATAAGCAATCATCTGAGCAGCAGATGGAAAACTTGTGTCAACCCATCTATAGTCACCGTAATCATCAACTGGGATGTGATGATCGATTTTAATAATTTCTTTGCCTAACTTATATCTTGGATCACTAATTCTATCTTCAACTGCTGTATCAACAACAATGCTGAGTGCACCTTGATAAGTTTCATCGGGAATAACATCAATGGTTCCAACGAAGTCAACAAATGCACTTCTTTCTCCAACAACGTAAACCTTCTTTTCAGGGAAAGATTGTTGGATGATGTTTTTTAATCCAAATTGAGATCCATAACAATCTCCATCTGGTCTTTTGTGTCCATGGATAATAATCGTTTCGTATTTTTTAATCTTATTGAGTATTTTTAGCATATTCTTGTGCCCTTTCATCTAAATCTTTTAAAATCTCTTCAACTTCATTCCAATCCTTTAAGCTTGCTCCGCATGCAAGATTGTGTCCGCCGCCACCATATTTCTTAGCAATATCAACAATCGTAATACCTCTTGCTCTAAATTCACCAACAATAACATTATTTTCAACATCTTCTGTGAAGTTAGCCCAAATAGGTATTTCTTTGATACCCGCCATTTGGTTGACCATACCTCTGCTCACTGATTGAAACTCTAAACCACTTTTTTCAATAAGTTCTGCATCATTCTTTCGATATGCAACATGATTGGGTGTCATCTCAAATGTAGAAAATAGATTCTTTGTCAATCTTTTTTGCAAAGGCTCTGTATAAATATAATCATAAAAAGCTTGAATACCTGGGTTAAATCTTGTGATATAAGATGCAAGTTCAAATGTTTTACTTGCGTTATTCAAATACATAAATCTTCCAGTGTCTGTTACCATACCTGCATAAAGGTAGGTTGCTGCTTCAGGTGTAACCCTCAATTGAAATTCTTGAATAAAGTCAACAATCATTTCAGCAGCTGAAGCAAATGTTGAATCTTTATAAAATACTGCAACATCTTCTACATCTGTATCATTTTGATGATGATCGATAATCACTCTTTGTTTTGCAAGTGTATATCTCGAATCACTAATCATTCTTGTTACAGACACATCAGTGATAATTGCTAATGCATCTTGATAAAGCTTATCTTCTATATCATCCATTGTTGCCAAATAAGACATGTCATTTAAATCACCTACAACATAGACATTCTTATGAGGATAATTTTCCTTAATCGTTAAGTACAATCCATACTGACTTCCGATCGCATCCATATCAGGTCTTTGATGTCTGTGAATGATAATTGTTTCATAGGATTGGATTAAATCATAAATTTGTTTTTTTATATTCATCATTAATTCCCTTCTTTGTTAGATTAGAATAGTATATCACATTTGGAACAAAAAAGCGATATATTATCGCTCTTTATGGTGTTCTGTTTCTAATCTTTCTAAATCTTTTTTAACGCCCTCTGTTGGGTCTTTTTTACCCAATCTCTTATTGCGTGCTCTAAACATTAAAATCGTAAATACAATAACAATCACTGCGTAGATCGCAATATTTCTAAGAACAAGTGCTGTGGTATTGATATGAATAATTGGTGCCATTGAGACATTACCAAATGCTTCGCTAGGTGCTTCAGAGTTTGCAGATAAATAATCTTCAATTTGTGTTTTTACTGTGAAATTTGTATCTTGAATTGAGACTGGTACTGTATAAAACAAATCATTATCTTGATATATTTCAATCTGAGTGATTTCTTGGAAGACACCATCAATCTCAAATAAACTCTTTTTGATTAATGAAGATTGTGTATCCTCGGTAATGGCTGAATAAAGCGGTAAACTGAAAATCTTAAAACCCATATAATCTTCAGAAATGCTTGTTCCTGCTAAAATTCTAACCGTAAAAAAATCAGTTAAATCAGCTCCGCTTGTTTGATGCATTAAGATATATAATCCATCATTAACGATATATTCTTCATTAATAGCAGCTATATAAGCAACTTCATAAATCATCAGATCGATAGAACGCTCACCTTCAATGATGGTTGTTTCTAAAATAGGAACTTCATTGTAAAACCGAACGGATATAAAATATTCGTAATCATTTTCTGATAATGCAATTGCACCTTGTTCTTCTAAATAAAGTGTTCTCGCATATGAATCTGTTAAGTTAAAGACAAGCATTAACCCTAAAGCAGCAACTAAAGAGTAAATGATGCGATTGATATATTTAATCATTTATGCCCATACTCCTAATTGATTTGCTTTCGCATATTTTTCTGCATTGGTCATCCATGTACTTAATGTAATATGATTAAAGATTAAAGCATTTGATGAGTCTTGATAGTTGTTTTGGCTATAGCCTCTTAAAACAATCATGTAGTTGACTAAAACACCATCAGCCCATACCAACCCAAGTGATCTGTCATAAGTATCTACATTACCAGATGCAGGGTCATGCTGAATATAAATTGTTGTCGCACTAGATAGTAATGATGCAACATAATCTCTTGCTTGAGTAGCCAATGTTCCACTACCCATTTCGGTTGTATCAATGCCAATAAATCGTAGGCGATCTTCTCCTAGAAAACCGGGAGTAAAGTAAGCTGTATCTCCATCATAAATAGAAACATATGTAACAAGAACCATCCCACCTGGTTCTGAGAATGGAGTATTAAGGAATGATGAGTCAAATGTAAAAGTTGTTGGATATACCACTGGATGAGATCCGAATATTTCATCATAATCTGCTCGATATTCATCCCACTCGCCAATATCAAATGTGTCACTAGCTTCTAATACTGATGAATTTCTTACAAGCGTTCTATCATTTAAATAGAATAATCCCCATCCAATCGTCCCAATGATATCCACAATCTTGTTGTTGCTATCAACAATAGTAATTGTATCATTGCCATTAAACAATAATTGACTAGTCGTAAAATCCGCTTGATCAAGAATACTAGAATCACTATTCGAATACGCAATCATATATGTTTCATTAGGATTGATTGTCCCTGTTAACTCGATTAAATAACTAACTTGATCAGCACCATCAGAATAAACTGATAGATGATATGTAGATAAGTCAATTGTTTCATCTGTTGAGTTATACAATTCAATCGCTCTATTATAGAGGGCACCTTCTAAATATTTGGAAATCAGTAATCCACGATTAACGACTGGAACACCTTCGGTAATGAACACTAAAACTTCTGCTCCGTTTTCTAGAACATCACCAGAACTTAATCCATTCCCATAATTTAAGAATATACCTGCAGGAAACTCAGAAGTTTGATAGGCTTGAATTTCAACGACAACATCTAGTTTATCAAGTTCATATAAGACTTCTGCTTGTGTCTTTCCACTTAAATTGGGTAATATATTTGCATGAATGGAGAAGTACAAAATGATTGTTGTATATTCTGCAACCTCATCATTGGCAACCAAATCAGATCCATAAGAAACAAACCTACCTTCTGGAATGTCATTATTGATAACATCCTGTGCAGAAACGATCAATTTATAGGAAGCAAGCATATCAAGAGCTTGATCTTCTGTCATGCCTGTAAGATTAGGTAGTAGAATTGTAGATTCTTTTGGTGTGCATGCTAAAAGAATTGAAATTGAAAGTAAAATAGTGGCTATTGTTATGAGTTTTTTTATCATATGAAAACATCTCCTTATTAGGTATATGTATTATAACATATTATGTTATAGATGTCATTTGAACAAGAAAACAAGAAAAAAAAGACGCATAAGAAATCATGCGTCTTTTGAACCAATAGTTCTTTAAATACAATTTAGCTAATTGTATGTGATCCTAAATAAGTAAATGTGTCAACAGGATAAACTACCCATTGAGCAGGATTCCATGTTCCAACAGGGCTTACAACGCTAGGGTCTCTAACTAATGTATGATCTGCTGTAGTACCTGTTCCAACTACCCAGCTACTTCCTGGATCTGTTCCAACAACACCAAACATATCAATAACTACACCATCTTTAGATAATGTTACAGCATCGTCACCATTCCAGTTTGGAACGCTTGGATAAGCTAATGCATCATCAGCAAGATCCAAAATTGTTTGAT
>JAHISX010000044.1 GCA_018817915.1 Bacillota bacterium | reverse complement strand
TTGATTATATTGGTGTAAGGCAATTGGTTATTACCATTATACCAATCAAGGGGATTCTTTTTTTTCAACGCTTCCGCTTTTTTGAGTCCACCCGCATAGCAGGTGGTTTTATGTTACCCTTCGGCCAACATAATAAAAAAGGAAAGCGTATGTTCTGCTTTCCTTGTTCTTTATTTCTTTCATTGTTTCACTATATTTACTCTTCATTGGTCTCGCCTTGATCTTTAATCAGTTCATTCAATTTACTTTCTTCTTTTTTATTTCTATATGATGCATATAAAATAACAAATGAATAAATAATTGCATAGATTAAACCAAGTAAATAGATCACAAATGTTCTTCTAAAAAGCACAGTGCCATACATTTGTTTAATCACATAGATTGCTGGTAGAATTATTAAATAGCCAAGAATAACATTAACGACACCATTACCCCATGTTTTCTTAAAAACTCTAATCGATAGTGCTAATAATAAGCTGATGATGATACTTCCCCAAAATAAAGATCTAATCGATAGACTAAAATCTGGGTAAACTCTTAGAATGCCCAATGCTAAAATAAAAACGACTAAACTGACAATTGCATAAATATAGGCGTAAAGCTTAAAATATGTTTTCATTTAACTTGACCTCCTAATAGACTTTTAAGATTCCCTACATATGTTCTAGAAATTTCAACTCTATCACCATTATTCAAAGTAGCATCTAGTCTGCCATTGATGCTCGATTTAAAGAATTTTATCTTTTTATAATTGACAACAATATTTTTATTGACTCGAGTAAACGAAGAATGTTTGTTTTCTATTTCATACAACCGATATTTACAATCATAGACATCATTTTTCGTATATAAAAAACATTGATCATCAATACTTTCAATATAATAAACCTCTTTGGCTTTGAAAACAAACTTTTTATCTTCTTTTTTCCCAATGAAATCTATTGTAGACTCTTGAAGAAGTTCAACGATTTGATCGATAGAAGAGTCATTTTCAGCACAATTGATCAAAATTTCTGCTTCCCCATATTGAGCATGTTTATTGATACTAATTTTCATATGACCACCTTGCCTTATGTAATTTATGATACTGGACTCATCTAATAAAATCAATAGAACGTTGTGCGAGTTGCTTATTTTAGGTTTTATGTAGCAAAAAAAAGAAGTTAGTTGACTAACTTCTATGCTTTCTTTGCGTAATCTTGTTTTCTTATAGATCCATCTAACTTATGGATAACAACTGATGAACCAGCTGCTAAAGCTAATCCGTCAGCATATTCGATGGCCTCTTTTTGCGTTTCAAAAAATTTAATTGTTTTTTCTGAACCTTCTTTTCTCACACGCCATTTACGATGATTATCACTTTTTGGATCCTTATTTTGTGAAACATGGTATTTAGCTGTTTTAATTTCTTTTTTCCCATTCTCCTCATTAGGAACCACTTCAACTTTTTCGACTTTCTTTTCAACTTCAGGTGCTTTCATGACTTCAGGTGCTGGTTTGACAACTTTTTCAACCACTGGTGTAGGTTGAACAACTTTTTCAGGTTCAGCAACAACCTTTTGCTCCACTTTCACTTCATTCATTTGTTCTTGTTGTAATTTCATTTGTTCTTGTTGTTTAGCTAGTTTTTTAGCTTTTCTTCTTTTAAAAAATCCCATTTATAAAACCCCTTTCCTTTTCAATTCCATTATATTACAATATAGAAAAAAGACAAGTAATTGACACAATTATGGATAAACAAGATTAAATCGATGATGTTTGTGTCTTTACGTAAAAGAAAATCCCCTTTCATTAAACATCTACAATTCATTATTTGTAGTGTCTACTTTAAGGGAATCTTATCATTTTTACGTACCTATTTATTGGCTTTTAAGTTCTATCAATCATGCTTTTTTATACTTCTATTACAGTGACATATCTGAAAATTGTTGCTATATTACCATTTTCATCAACAGCTTGATAAGTAATTAAATATTCTCCAACTTGGTTAATATTAACTGATCCTGTAATAGTTAACGTGACATCATGATTTGTATTATCATCAACAGTAACTCCTGCATCTACCCATTCTTGACCCTTGATAATTGTGTCTAGTCCAGGATTCAATGCTATACTTGGTGGTGTTTCATCAATAACAGTAACAATTCTTGTTACAGTTTTGTAATAATCAAGATAACTAATTTCATATATAATTGAATATACGCCAACGGTACTATTATCAACATCTGAACTTAAAACAGTCGGATAAAGAGTTTTATAAGCATAATTTGAATGTACACCAGCATCAATGAATATGTCACCAACTTCTATGGTGTCAACACCTGGATTAAGCTCTATAATCAATTTTTCTTCTGATTGAACAATACATGATGATAATGTCAAGAGTAAGATGCTAATGAATAAAAAGAATATTTTTTTCATAGTCTAACACCATCCTCTTCTTTTTTGTAATAAACTTCAGGTGCATTACTTTCTTCAATACTTGGTAAAACATAAACATATTTATTTTTTGAGACCATTTGATTATTATAGAATACAGTATATGTTATTACATAAGTACCTGCAGTTTCAGTATCTACTGTTCCGGTTGTTACTATTGTACCAATATTGGTTACAGCACCTTGATCTTCATAAGTATCACCTTCCACAATAGTTGTAACATCAGGATTTAAAGTGATTTCTATATTGCTTGCTTCAGCAATCACATGAACTACTCTTACTCTTGTGTCAATCAAAGTTGATCCATCATAAATGTCATAATATAAGATATAAGTGCCTTCAGATTCATAATTGACTTCTGTTCGGTTAATAATATGCAATAAATCGTCTATTAAGCTTGTTCCAGCATCAACCCAAGGTACACCTTCTGTTACTGTATCGATACCAGGAAATAAATAGATAGATTCAGGTTTATACGTTTTCTCATAGACCGGATAAATATCAAGTTCTTGCGTTACATTGTCATATGTTTCACTCCATCCAATAAAGGTGAAATCGAATGAAGGTGAAGATGGTTTATTTGGTAATAATGGTGCAGTCGCAGATTCACCAATAAAAACATAAGATTCTTGATAAATAGTCGTTAAATCACTGTCATAAAATAATACTTGAACTTGCTGATCATCAAATTTAGCATAAAGAATGAGATCATCGTATAATTTATCAAAATCATAAGGTATAGTTAAATCTGAGTCTAAATACCAGCCTATAAAGCGCTGATTATCGATATGTGGTTCATCAATAACGACATATCTACTATCTTGTGTGTCAAATGAAGCAAAGACCTCACCTTCCACATATGCAGTCACATGATGATATAAAATAGCAAAACGTGCATATAATGTCATATCACTCGTAACGATATTTCCGTTATATGGAAATAGTAAATTGACATCTAAGTACCATCCAACAAAGTAAAATCCTTCTAGTGTTGTTGTTGGTGGAATAAATGACTCTCCATATAAAACCTGCATGTCATCACATGTGGAACCCTTTGTAACAAATGCTACGGTAAATTCAATCAATTCAAATTTTGCATAAAGCGTTGTATTCGCAGCAATAATGTCAGTTCCCATGATAAAGGGTATAGTCAATGCTTCATCTCTAAACCAACCTTCAAAAGTATGACCTGTTTTTGTTGGTTCGGTCACATTAATTGATTGTCCACTTAAGACTTCAATAGACTCGATGATTGTGCCCCCATTTGTCTCGAAATTTACAATATAAATTTGTTGATCAACATTCATTGCCAATCTAGCATTGATGATGCCATAGCCATAATAATCATCTCTACCTGTAGTCCCATAGTCCACTGCACCATGGTAAACACGGTTCATGATTTGATTACTCGATTCATCTGGATATTGAGAAATCAGTAAAGCAATGACGCCGGTTACTTGTGGAGCAGCTAAAGATGTTCCTGATGAATAACCATATTCATTATTAACAAAGGTTGTAGCAATCAAATGACCTGGAGCTGCTATATCAACTTCTGAACCATAACTTGAATATGAAACAATATTTGTTCCTTCATCTACAGCAGAAACTGAAATGACACCTTCAAAAGATGCTGGATAGACCAATGTATCATCGCCATTATTTCCACTTGCTGCGACTAAAATGACGCCTTGGCTTATTGCATATTCAACTGCTGCTTCTGTTAGAGGATTTGCATATGTTCCACCAAGACTCATATTAATGACATCAGCACCATGATCAACTGCGTAATAGATGCCTTCTATAATTGCTGTTTCATTAAAAAATTTTGATTCATCATCTTCTGTATCGGGATTGTCATCATTGTTTGCTTTGATGATTATTAAGGGACTGTTTTCTACAAGACCAGCTATCCCTTGGCTATTATTTTTGATTGCTCCAATAACACCAGCAACACTTGTGCCATGACCTGTATTATCGATGACATAACTTAATCCTACTTGTTCAGTTTTTGAATTATATGATAGAGGGGAAAGTCTTCCAGTAAATTCTTCATGATAGATATCAATTCCAGAGTCTATGATTGCGATGGTCACATTAGAACTTCCTTCAGTAAATAACCAAGCTTGCTCAATTTCCATCATAGCTATCGCATACTGATATCTAAAATCTGGATCACGTGTGAGTTCAGCTGTTATATCATCAGCTTCATATGTAGAATTTTGTACAAATCCATCTACTTCCATCGTCTCATAAGTGTTGATATTGTCAACTCCATATGTAGCAATACCATAGTTTGATACTTGAATTAAGTCAACATTGTATGTTGATTCAATTGAACGCGCTTCAAACTCATTTTCGACTTGATATAAAAGTTCAGCATAAAAAACATTGTCATCTAATTTTATGTTGATTGTTGTACCAACAATAAATAAGAAACCAATTAATAAGGATAATGTAGTTAGAAAATGCAGAAAATGTCTTCTTTTCATGTTTGCCCTCTATACAATTATAACTTGTTATCATATAACATACAAAATAATAAGCAAAAATATTGGCAAAATTGAAGAATTTTTATAATTAGATGATTTTTTAAGTAAATCACCAATAAAAATACATCCGAAGTTGTATATTAACCGAAGTCACTTAGAAGGAGGCATTCAAAATGAAAAAGAAATTTATTGTATTTAGTATATTAGGGTTAGCGATCGCAGGTATCGCATTCGTAGGATTTAGTGTTAGCGCAACTTCAGATTATGCAGTTGT
>JAHISX010000043.1 GCA_018817915.1 Bacillota bacterium | reverse complement strand
TGATACAATAGGTATGCGCATATGGGAGGTGAAATTGTGGCAAATATTAAACAACAAATCAAACGTAATAAAACCAATGAAAAACGCCGTTTAAGCAACGCTTCTTTTAAATCATCTGTCAAAACTGCAATCAAAGCTGTAGAAAATGCTGTAGCAGCCAAAGATAAAGATAAAGCTGTAGTAACATTATCTTTAGCACATAAGAAATTAGACAAAGGTCTCGCTAAGGGAGTATTTCATAAGAATTTCGTCGCAAGACACAAATCAGGTCTGGCTAATCTAGTCAATACCCTATAAGGACGCATCCTAAGAATGTGTCTTTTTTTTTAGCTTTTTTCGATTTCTCGGTATCCACCTTTTTGGGCTATGTATTTCACATGAGGCAATTTAATACCTGAAACACCATAATTAGGGTTATATCCGATGACGTTGACATATTTTGATAGATTATCAAGTTCTTCTCCCATTTTCTTAAGTGCTTCTAGGGTGGCTTTGATATCATCAAGTGCTCTATGTGTGTTTGGAACCTCCAGTGCATAGGTTTCAACTGCTTGATCCAAACGATGCGGATAGCGATGACGATCTTTATATACTGCCATGACATCTAGGATATCATTTTTAAATTGATATTGTGGATTCCAGTACTTTCTAAAGAAATGGATTAAAAAAGATAGATCAAACTGGATATTATAAGCAATGAGTAGCGTATCTTCTTGATACATCTTGAAAAAAAGGTGAAATGCTTCTTCTTGTGTAATACCATCTCTTAAGAGCATTTCATCAGTTATATGAGTGATTTCTACGATTTTAGGGGATAATGGTCGATTAGCCATCACTAGTGTTGATAGTTCATCAATCAATTGATATTTCCCGGATTCAGTTTTTTCAAGCAGAATTGCACCAATTTCAATTATTTGGTCACGTTCTGCAGATAATCCTGTTGTTTCAAAGTCAAACAAAAGAATTCTTTTATGTTGTAACATGTTATGCTCCTAACAGATATAACTCTAAACCTAGTTTTTTATCAATCTTGCCAGATTTGATATCATAATCTAGTTTTGATAATTTCTTTAAATGGTTTTCTAAAACGCTAAATGAAATGGATTGTGCATTTTTAACTAAATAATATGCTCTACCACTTTTCATATGAAAGTGTTCTGCAATTTGTTCTTGTCTATATCCTTTTTCAATTAATAACTTCGTGTGCATAAGTTCTCTAACTTTACCGACGATGTTATTTAATATGCGTAAAGGATCTTCGTTTCTTGCCACTAAATCATAAAAGATTTCAATTGTCTTTGGCTGATTTTTGGAAAGTAAAGCATTGGTTAATTCAAAGATATTTTCTTCTAGGTTTCTACTAACTAATAAAAGTACAGCTTTTTCATTGATTTCTTTTGTATCGTATGCAAAAAGCATGAGCTTTTCCGCTTCTTGATTGATCAGCGTAAAATCTAGATTTGTTCTTTCTAATAAAGCTTCAACAGCATCATCAGTGATCATGTATTGATATTTTTTGAACATGTTTTTCACAAAGTCAGGATATTCTGTTTTATCCATCTCTTTTATCTTCTCAATAAAAGCAAAATTAAATAAGGCTTTACCAAGTTTTGAATCTTCTGGTAATAACTCATTTTGAATCACAAGTAAAATAACATCTGGATTTGGTTTTTCTAAATAGGAAATCCAATTTTTCACAACTGACTCGCCTTCTTTTTCTATCTCAGCAAGATTACGAACAATAATAACCTTTTGCTCAGCAAAAAAAGAAACGGTTTGTAAATCCTCTAAAATATCATCACTTGAATTTTCAAGCAAGTCGTACTTAATGATATTGAAAGGATCAATATTCAGCTCTGCTATTTTTTCTTCAATTTTGTGATTCAATAGAAATTCATTGTTGCTGTAATAAAGGTAGATGGACTCGGCCATGGTCATGCCCCCTGACTGTTACTTATATTATACTAAAAAACGTCTCAAAATGGTAGATGCATGATCCACTTTTCTTTCTTTTGATGATATGTGTAAACAATGGTTCCCATTGTGTCAGTTCTATAGATATCAATATCAGATAGCTTAAGTCTATTGATTACCTCTTGACTAGGAAAACCGTATCCGTTATTGTAACCTAATGAAATAAGAGCAATATCAGGATCGACAAAATAGATGAATTCTTCTATAGAAGATGTCGAGGAACCATGATGTGCTATTTTAAGCACATCGCTTTTTAGTGAGATGTTATATTTTAGAACTAAATCTTGTTCTGCTTTACTCTCTATATCTCCAGTAAATAAAAAACTTTGATTGCCAATGAAAATTTTAAATACTAGAGCATTATTGTTTAAGTCTTCATACTGCTTAATTGGCCCTAAAAATTGAATTGATAGCAATCCACATCTTAAACTATCATCTGATTTGACTTTTACAATCTTTTTGTGAGTAATATCATATGTATTATATGGATTGATGATAACTTGGTTCACTTTGACATGATCAATGATCTCTTGTGCTTCTTCTACATGATCATTATCACTATGGGTTAAAATCATATAGTCCAGGTGATAAATGCCCAAATCATTCATTAAAGATAATACATTTTGATAACTATCAATGAGTATGTTGCACGAAGGAGATTCAAGTAAAAATGAATCTCCTTGTCCTACATCAATCATGTAAAGATTTATTTCTTGATTCAAAGAGACATCAAAAATATAGAAAAAGAACAATAATAATATGAATTCACTTCTGAGTAATAATAACTTTAAGTTTCTTGATCTGAATAAATATATTAACAGAACATAATATAGTATGATGCTATAGCCCGGTAGGGAAGGGAAAACAAATGAAATGTTGATGGATTGAACACTTTTCATGATATCTTCAAAACGTATGAGGATTGATGATAGTAAATCATCCAATTCTGGAATAAAAAGGACCAAAGGTGAGAGCACATAGATAGGCCCTGAAAGGAAAATAGTGATGATGGGTAACATCAAAATTAAAAATGGTGATATCTTTGTTTGAAATGGAAGAATGCTTAAAATGATGATGAAAGATATCATAAGTCTCTTTAAATAGAAGCTTAGATGTTGATAAATAAAAGCTGTCAAATTGATGAAGTTTAAAATAAGAAATAGCATTAAAAAACCTAGATTGTATATCCATTCAATATGAAACATCAGCATGATAAAAAAAGCCAGATGGATCATATCTAATTGCGAAAGATTCATTTTCATCTTTGTTGAGACATATTGAATTAAGTAGATTAAAAATATCCTTAATACACTGACAGAAAATTGATTAAAATAAGAAACAGTCAAAAGTACAGTCACAATGATCATGAATTGTGTTTTTTCTGAAAAGCTAAAATAAAATAAGATTTTTTTGATGATGAATAATAGACCATAGATATGTAACCCTGATACAGTAAATAAATAAAGGATACCAAGGTTTTTATATAACGAACTTTGCTCTTCAGTAAAACTCTTTTCTCCAAGTAATAAGGCCTTCATATAAGCTTGCGATTCAAAACCAGATAAATAGAGGTTCAGTTCTTCTCTCAAATGATAAAAACTATCCGAATGAGAAATAAAAGCGATTGATTCTATGTCAAGATATCCCCTCACATTTTGTGACAAATAGTAATTTCTTTGATTAAACCCAAAAGGAATGGTCTGATTCCTAAAAGGTTCCACATGAGCATCAACAAAAACAATATCTCCAACTTGATAAGCACCTTGATCAACAAAGGCTTGGAAAGAATAATTATTGTATTTTAAAATGATCATATCAGTATACTCATATGGTGTTAGCTCGGTAATTTGAGATTCACCATGGATTGATATTGGTGTCACGCGAGCATCAAATATGTAATACCGTGCCGATAACATCAAAATTCCAATCATGATAACAAGAAATTTAATATGTCTTCTTTGCCAGTATAAGTAGGCTAGTAAAACAATAAAAATCCAAGGATAAAAACATCCAAGGATCATTAAGAAAAATGCATAGCCCTCTATATAGAAATCATCCCAAAGTAATATATGGTTTAATTTTTTCAAGAGTGACAATTCCTATATTTTTGACATTGATTAAATCATCGATGGTATTGAATTTTCCGTACTGCTCGCGATAGATAATCAGTGAAGCAGCTCTTGTTTCGGTCATACCCGGTATGGTAATCAACTCTTTAAATCCAGCAGTATTGATATTGACCAAAATCGAAGGTGTTTCAACAGTCACATGAATTGATGAAATAGTGACTTGTTTATCTCTACTTATTAATTCAGACTGATTAAATGATGATATATCTGCGTCTTCAAGTAATCCTCCTGCATAGCTAATGATTTCTTCAAGTCTTAAAGGCTCAAAGAAATGATAAATACCTGGAAATACAACCGCACCTTTAATTTCTACTTCAATCATTTCCAAGGGTTGTGCCGATTGATTAGCATATTCAATCTCTTCTTGTCTGGGATATAACCAAAACCATCCTAAGATTACTAGGATCATCGTCATCATCATAGCTTGTTTCATATCACACCTCCACTTTATAGTATGTGCGATGATGAAAATTACTTTAATTTTATACGATGAACAATTTAGATCTATTCATTGAAGTACAACAAATCATCAAGATAATCGATAAGAAAGATGTGAGAATCTTCAGTATTTATTATGACATCGTCATAGAATAAATCACCTGATATACTTTCAATATAAGTTGTCAGTAAACCTTCCAAAGCAATTTGAGTATCTTCAGTATACTGATATTGCATACCATAATGTTCCAGCGAAATGACCGAGTCATTGATATCCTCATATAAAAATTCCTTACAAAGAATAATTTTAGGGTTTCCCCATTCGACAAATGCATATATTGTGTCATCTGAAAAATAGTTTTGCCCATCAACAGTAAAATAATCACCTACATAATAATGCGACTGTGAGGATTCCCTTATTGTCAAACTTTCCCAATCATCAACATAGGTCATATTCCACATTAAATCTGCTTTTTTTGTTTCTTCGTGTCGAATGGAATATGTAAAAATCATCGTATTAATTGCGTAACGACTTATATGTTCAGTTTGAAGGATTTCATTAATAAAAAATGCGAAGTATTCCAAGTTAGAAGCATTGTCAAAATAATAATAATATTCCGAATATTCTGATAAAGAATTAGGAATTCTCAAATATTCTGTAACATTGTTTGTTGTCATATCTAAATATAAGTACTCAATATCTGTCGCACCTTGTCCATTAAAATAGAAAGCATTTTTACCTTCATTGATCTCATAGTAAGTGACATATTCGTGGTCAATCTTATTGGAGTATCTTAGATATTTATAACTGAGTGTACCGTCCGCGTTTATTTTTAAGTCAAGTATACGTTTGACAGTTTCTATTTCATTGATATCCTTTTGTTCGTCATCCTCTTCATTTTCATCAATGCTTGTAAGAACAATTCTTAGTAGCTGATCTTGAACATGAAAAAGTATTTTGTCACCAAACAAATTAGTGTCAATAAATGTCCCGGTTTTAAAATCAGCAATGCTGTCTAAATCCATTTGAATCTCATTAAATATGGAATCTAGATTGGGTACAAAGCGATGATTCTTATAATAATATGAATCAGGCTCATCAACTGTAAACTCTTCTTTCAAATAGATATCTTTAACAAAATTTTGTTGTGTCTCGCCAGGTTCAAATGTATATACTGTCTCATTCACATCATTAATTTCACTCATGTAAACCTCAAGTGAATTTTGAATTTCTTCTTTTGTTGCTGGCAAAGAATCTGTATCAACTACTTCCGTAGTCTCTTTGCATGAAAAAAGAAAAAATGTCGATGTAATGAGAATAAGTAAAATAAAGCATTTGTTCATATCAATTCCCCCTAAACCATTGAAACTGTCTTTTATGTAGATATTATAACATTTTTACGACCTAAACGTGACTCAAATAAAATAAAATCGCCTACTTATAGGCGACAATATAGTGCTTTCTAGAATCTATTCCGTCTTTAACTTCAACTCTGAAGCCAAAAGATTCTAATACTCCTTGATAATAAGAGATAGGATAAGCATACTGGATGATTTTTTCTACTTCATGGTTTATTTTTAAAGTATGATACAATTTGTGATCTTTAGTTTTCACAGACCATTCATAATGTATTGGGTCATCTTCTATTTCAACATAATCATTATATATTCCTAATACTTCTTCCTTATAGATATCAAAGATGAAAACACCATCTTTATTTAATGCCTGATAGATGTGATAAAAAACTTGATGAATACCCTTAAAATAATTTACAACATCAAACATCGCTAGTACAACATCCACTTTGATTCCTAAAGAATTTCTCAAATCATGCTCATAGAGCATAGGACTCAGTTCATGTTCTTGTATTCTATTTTGAGCTAATGAAAGCATTTCAGTATCGTTATCGATACCTATGGCTTGGTGGTTATTTTTGAGTAGTTCTAACAACAAGTACCCGGAACCACAACCTGCATCGACAATGATTTGATCTAAACCAATATATGGCTTTAACCATTGATAGATAGCTTCATAATCCACATCGGCCATCAATAAATCATATGCTCTTGCAAACATTATTGAATACGTTTAATGCCTAAAAGACGTTGATCAAAGCCATAAAATCTGCGATCTTCTTCTTGAAATAGATGAACAATGACATCTCCACAATCAATTAATACCCAAGCGCCACCTTTACCTTCAATATGTTTGACTTCGTCTGCTAATAAAGCTTTCTTTATATGATTGATTGCTGCATTTGCTTGTTTTTCATTGGTTGTAGCAATCACGAAATAATCATAAAATGGTGATGTTTTATCAAAATCATACGCTTTTAAATCTTTGACTTTTAAATCTTCTAATTCTTGAATTATTTTATTCAGTTTTTCCACGGTTTACCTCCATATAGTAAATGTATATCTCCATTTGTTCCTTAGCTGGAACAATGCCTTTAGTTTCTAAGTAATCAATACTAGCTTTCATGACACTTTCACAAGCTTGATCTAAATCTTTAAGTGCAAGTTCATAAATTTGTGTTGCATCATCAAATTTTCTATTTGGTTCACAAGAATCACTAATCAGAATGACTTTCTCAATATCTGACATACCTATTCTACCCCAAACATGATATCTAATTGCATTTAATACTTCTTCATCATGAATATCAAAATCCATTTCCAATGCTTTTGTTGCTGCAAACGCATGATAGATGACTGGAGTTTCAATATATGCTTTAATAACATCCAAATCTAAATGCGAAATTTGGTTTTCAATAGAATCATATTTTGCATAGTCATGATAAAGTGCAGCAACCGCTACTTTATTCTCATCTAAATGATGAACTTGAGCTAGTTTAATTGCTGTTTCGTAAACTCCAAAGACATGTTCTAATCTCTTATGATGATCTTTGAGTTTTTCCGTAACCTTTTTCTTAATTGATTCAATCATTGAAAAGTTGCCTCCGTCATGCTTAAGTGCATGCCTTTAGGATAAGTGATTTTCAAGTGCATTGGTCCAATAACATGCAAAAATCCCATATCTGCAAAAGTAATTTGTGTTTTCCCCTTAGGAATTCTAAGCGCTTTTTCCTCATAATCATGAACAAAGACTTTGAAGTGTTCTTCTTTATTCAATAAAAGCTCTTTGACTCTTTTTGCATTTGTCTTATGAATCTTAAGATTTTGATGCCCATAAAAGACAGCACTCATATTAGTTCCTTTAAAGACAATAGATATCAAGCCTTCAATCATTAAAGCTTGTTGATCTTTCACTTGATAAATTTTTGGCTTCATCTCAATATCAGGGATTAAATTCTTATAAACCTCATAAGGCAATAATTGATGCAAGTATCCTTCTTGATATAATCCTGGCATATCATAAATGATTTGATCACCAAAAGGTGAGGATAATGCTTCTTGTGTAAGCCCAGCCTTTTTAAAGGCTAGTGCTTTGGTTTGGTTCGTTAAAGCCTTATAAATTGTTGTCTTCCCACTATTTTGCACACCGAGCAAATAAATATTTTTGTGTCTATAAGAAGTCAAATATTTTTTAAGATTTTCAATATCAAATGTATTTTTAGCCGACATTAAGATTAAGTCTTGAAAAGGTACATTAAGTGAACGTGCTTTTTGAGTTAATTTTTCGACGAGTTTATCTAAATTGGTGCTTTGTGGCAACAAATCTATTTGATTAATTACATAAACAAAATGAGCGTCAGGTTGATATCTATAGACAGGATAACTAAACAACATGTCTAAATGGAGTACTGAACTCACCATGAGGATTAAGGAATCACTTTCAAGATTTGGTAGATCTTCAGGATGAAAATGGATATTTGCTTCACCATAATGCATCAGACGATAACACGATTGACAATATTCGTGATCTAATGACAAAACATATCCAACTTTTGATTGATCTTCTGTTTGCAGTATTGCACCGCAGCCCTGGCACTTAATGACTGTCGACATATAATTTGAGCCTTTCATTATAAAGATCAGGCGCTTTCTTTTGAATTTTCTTAAGAATAACAGCTTCAATTTTTCGATTAAATTTTGTTATTGCACGATCTGATTTACGCTTAACAGATGCGACTAAAATGGAGCCGATGCCAACTCTATTCGCACCAAAAACATCAGTCATGAGTTGATCGCCAATAATGACTGTCTCTTCTTTTTTAGCATCAAGTATTTTTAATGCTTTTTTAAAGCCGAATTTTAAAGGTTTCTTAGCATACCAAATAAATGGAAGATCTACTTTATTTAAAGCCAGCGATACTCTTTTAAAATTGGTATTCGATAAAATGAGTACTTTAAAATCTTTTTGCAAGTCTTTAATAAATTCAATTTGCTTATGATTAAGTTCAACTTCATCATAGGCAATGATTGTATTATCTAAGTCAAAAAACAAGGAATTTATCCCTTGCTCTTTTAGTTTTTGATATGGAATTTCAAAAATGGATGCATAATAAGCCTGCGGTATGCATTTTTGATAAACTGACATTAGTTAATTTCCACTATCTCGATTGAAAAGATGCGTCCTGTTTCTGTTTTTACTTCTACTGTATCGCCTTCTGCATGGTTGATCATTGCTTTACCAATTGGAGATTCTACAGAGATTTTTCTTGCTTTTGGATCAGCTTCGATGCTTCCAACAAGATAAAATTCCTTCAATTCGTTTGTTTCTACAAAACGAACACTTACGGTTTTACCGATATTAACGATATCTTCAGATGTTGTTTTGATGATTTTAACATTTTTGATGATATTTTCAATCTCAGCAATTCTAGCTTCGATTCTTGCTTGTTCGTTTCTAGCAGCATCATAATCAGCATTTTCTGATAAATCACCTTGTGCTCTTGCTTCTTTGAGTGCTTCTAGGTTTTCACCACGTCTAACATCTTTTAAATATGTAAGTTCAGTTTTTAAATTATCGACACCTTCTTGAGTTAATTGAAACGTTTGCTTAACAGCCATTGGTGTACCTCCTTAAATTTCTTAATTATTATACATCATTTTTCAAATAATTGCTATTTTTTTTAAGTCTTTTTGATAAACACGATGATTTGGCATGAATTCGTTTAAAAGATTATAAAAATCTTTTGAATGATTAAAAACGATTGCATGTGCATATTCATGATAAATCACATAGTTTAGATAAATCGGGTCTAGCCTTGAAAGAAAGGAATTGAGTGTAATTTCATTGTTTTTTCGGTGATAACTTCCATATTTAGACTTGAGATATTTAATTTTGTAAGGTAGTATGTTAAGACCTTTTTGAGCAATGGTTGCTTCGATATCCTTACTGATTTTTTTGATTTGTTGTTCTAACTCTTTCGCGTAAACCTGTCTTTTAACCTTGGCTACATCTGTCTCTAATGACCAAACAACCACGATATCACTGTGTACTCGATATCTAAATAGACCGTAAGAAATCATGAGTTCCAGTGTATGATCCCAAAGCGTAATTTGATTGTCTAATTCTTTAGGTTTTGTGACATCAAGTTTTTTATATAGTTGATCAAATCTAGCATCAATATAAGCGATGATTAAGCTCTTTTTAGTCAAAGGATGCGTGGTGACTTTTAAATATCCATCCTTGACTCTAAAGTATGTATTTTTAATTCTTTTGTGGGTAATGAGATAAGTGATGATTCTTCCGTCTTTTTCGTATGTTTCCATTATTTTTTCCTCAGCATAGCATAAGGTTCAACAGGAAATGGAACCTTGATATGTAGTATTTGTTGGGGATGTCTAGCAACTTGGGTAAACTCGCCTTTTTCATCAGACATATAGTTTAATGTAAATGTCTCTTCATTACCATTTGGATGAAAGATTTCTATTTCATATCCTACTTCAAAATAATTACGTTGTTCGATGGTTGCTATTTGAGTTTTTTCATCATAGCTTTGAACAAGTCCAATAAAGAGTTGTGATGGTTGTTCACTCTTCTTATCATAGAGTTGCTGTTCGACACCAGGTAATCCTTCAAGATAACCATGAGAAGCTAATCTATTTTCTGCTTTTTGAAGTTCAATCAAATAAGGATTGAAATCCTTAATTTCTCCATTTTGATTAAACGCATCGATTAAACGTCTATACGTAGATACGACAGTAGCAATATAATGTAAACTTTTCATTCTGCCTTCAATCTTTAACGATTTAACCCCTGCTTCAATTAAAAATGGAATTTGTTCTAATGCTTCTAAATCTTTAGAAGACATGGAAAACATTTGATCACTCACGCTTTTCCCATCTTGAGTAAGTTCATAACTCCATCTACAAGAGTGCGCACACCCACCACGATTTGCATCACGGTCAGTCATATTATTGGATAGACTACATCTACCAGAATAAGACATACACATACCACCGTGAATAAAGACTTCAATATCGGCATCTGTTTTAGAGATTAATCGTTTAATTTGATGTTTATCAAGCTCACGAGCTAAAACGATACGGGTGATCCCATGATCATGCCAGAAATGAACAGCTTCACTATTAGTTGCTGATTGTTGAGTTGATAAATGAACTTCAAGCTTCGTATGTTTAAGTGCCATATCAATGATGAATGGTGAAGCAGATATAATGGCATCCACATTTCTAGTCTCTAAAGCTTGTAAATATTCAATTACACCTTCTAAATCTTCATTGTGAGGAATAATATTGGTTGTAACATAAATCTTCTTATGTTTTTCATGTGCAAAGGTTGTTGCTTCTAAGATATCATTTAATGTGAAATTGGAAGCACGTGCACGAAGCGAAAAATTCTGTCCTCCAATGAAGACAGCATCTGCACCATACATCAGTGCAATCTTTAATTTTTCTAAATCTCCGGCAGGTGCCAACAGTTCAATCATCATTATCCTTTGTGTTTATATATTGTTTTCTTATAAAAGAATCCTTCATCCCAAACTTCTTGATATTTATTTTTAATCAATTGAATTTGTTCTAGGTCTTCTTTTTCTGCTTTATACATTTTTAAAACCGACAATGCATAATCATCATCTTTAAATAACGAATCAATCACTAAATAATCAACAAACCCTTTTAATGCGCTTAAATGATTAATTGATGAGAGTACTTGACTTCTAAAAACATGTGTCCCAGCTTGATCTTCTAAGATAGGGTAAGGATCTTCTTTCCTATTCTCTTCAACAATCTTTAAATCCTGTCTGTTATGATATACATTTTCTGATTCAGTAAAGTCCATGAAATTATCAATCAATTGTCTTTTTGAGTAAAACATATTCAAATGTCCATGGCCAATCATGAACATCTTATACTTCTTTTTGTCTCCAATATAGATTACATCCTCGAGTGTTATTTCTTTAGCAACAAAAACACCTTGAATATTAAAATGCGCTAAAAAATTAAAATCATAAGCATTGGTCATCAGTGTTTCAGGGTTATAGACGATCAGTTCACTTAACCCCATATGATCTAATAAACGATATGCACCTAAATCAGCAACAACAATACCTGAAAATTCTAAGATAGGTAATTTTTCAATCCAAGATTTAAAATTTACTAATTGATCATCATTAAATATTTGATTGCATACCAAATATAATGATTTATTCAATCTTTTTGTTATCTTTAGAACTTCTTGAATCTCTTTTGTCGAATAACTCTTTGTCAATCTTGTTCCAAAGTCATCATTTCCAATTAAAAAACCATCAGCATAAACTGAAAGTTTTTCGATATCCTCTACTTTGTAAAATGTTGACAAAAGTTTCATATTATTTCCTTTGACTTATGCTCATCCCATCACCTTGTTCAACAAAAGTTGTTTTAAATTCTGGGTGATTCAATAAGAATGCTTTAAATGTTTCTATTTTTCTTAATAATTGCTTGGTGTGTCTATTGACGTTTTCTGGTTTCAAATCATGAAATCTTAGGTTATCACAAACAATAATGCCTTTTGGATTCAAATATGGCATGTACTTTTCAAAAAAGCGTTGATACTGCGCCTTTGCAGCATCAATAAAGATCAGATCATAAGTTTTGAGTTCTCCATGATAGGTTAGAGCATCTGCATAAATTAACTTGATTTGATTATTTTTATCATAAGTTTCCAAATTAATTTTAGCAAGTTCATACATTTCTAGCTTTCTTTCCAGTGTATCAACTTTACAACCCAAAGAAGCCATAGCAAGTGCGCTATAGCCAATGGCAGTTCCGATTTCTAAAACTTGTTTAATTGGATATTCTTGAATGACTTTCGATAGAAACAAAAGACCATCATCACAAATAATTGGAACTTGATGATCTTTCGCATATTGTTTAATCTCTTCTAGCATTATGCCTCTTCTTCTTCGTCGTCTTCTAATTCATCGTCTTCGCTGTCGAAATATGCTTGTAAAACTTTGTCTAGCATATCCCATTCTTCATCGGTTTCGATGTCAAGAAAGGTTCCTTCGTCTTCTGTTTTTCCAACGACATAAACAGCAGCACTTACTTCATGGGAATCTACAAATTCAAAGACAACATAATTCTTTCCACCATGTTCATGGGTAAATAAAATTTCGCATACAGACTCATCGCCTTCAGCATTTGTAACAATCATTTGGTTTTCTTCTAACATAGACTTGCTCCTTTATAATCTAAATAGTTTTGTAATATAACAACAGCAGCTAACTCATCCTTTTTTTGTTTTTGGGATTTGCGTCGCTCTGATCCTTTAATCATTGCACGGAGTGCAGTTTGTGTTGATAATCTTTCGTCCCAAAGAACAATTTCAGCTGAGCATCTTTGTTCTAATAGTACTTTAAAATCTTCACTTATTTTTCCTCTGATTCCAATATCATTATTCATATGCTTTGGAAATCCTAAAACCACAATTTCGATCTTGTTTGATATGACAAGTTGAGAGACTTGATCTGCAGCCTCTTCATAATTATTTTCACTAAATCTTAGTGTTGTCAGTGCATACGCAATGACACCGGATTCGCTCATTGATATACCAACTGTTTTACTCCCTAAATCTAATCCTAAATATTTTTTCATAAGCTCTTTCTTATGGTCTCTAATGCTTGATCAAGATTTGATAAATCCTGTGTTCCACCTTGAGCCATATTTGGTTTTCCACCACCTGATCCATTAGTAAGGGATGCAGCTAGTTTAACTAAGTTACCTGCTTGATCCAATGAGCTTTTGCAAAGGAATGTTGCTTTGCCTTCTTGGATGTTCACAAGAAATAAGGTTTGCGCTTTTATTTTATCATAAAGTGCATCCATCAATTGCTTTAAAACTTTAGAATCGATATCATGTGTAACAATCACTTGGTTTTTCGATTCATCATCTTCTATAAAATCTTCTAATCTTTGCAAAACATCTTGTTGTTTTAAACGACTGACTTCTTTTTCTTTTTCCTTGATTAACTCTTTGACTTCAATGATGTAATGGCGCATATTAATGATGTCTTGATAGCTTCCTATAATTTCTGGTTGCTTTGGAATATCTACCTTAATTTCCATTCTACTGATCTTGTCATATAGTGTTTCGAGTTCACGATAAAGTGGCTCTAAAAAGCCTTTTACCTGCTCTTTAACGTCTGTTCCAGTCACACCTTCCATACGATAAATACCAGAACCGATCGATTCATATGATGTAATGGCAAAGTCAACAATCTCACTTGTGTTCTTAACGTGTGTGCCACCACATAATTCTTTACTCCAACCCATATCTACGACTCTTACG
This sequence comes from Bacillota bacterium, assembly GCA_018817915.1. Classification (GTDB taxonomy): domain Bacteria; phylum Bacillota_I; class Bacilli_A; order Acholeplasmatales; family Acholeplasmataceae; genus Peloplasma. The sequence continues at coordinate 53,954 of JAHISX010000043.1, read as the reverse complement.
ATATCGTGATACTTTTCACCAAACAGTGCCATAGCGCCATATTGTTTAGCTTCTTCAAGTGGCATTTCACGAATGATAACATCTAATGGTTTTTCGTGTATATAATGTTTAACTAATTTTTCTACTAAAAGAATTTGCTCATCAGATTCTGTTTCATAGTGGTTAAAGTCAAATCTCCAGCTCTTTGGTGAAACTTGAGAACCTTGTTGATTTGCATGTTTTCCAAAGTTATCCTTAATCGATTGATGGAACAGATGTGCCGCACTATGGTTTCTAATCGTTCTTAATCTTTGGTAAGCATCAACGATAGCAAGCACGTCATCGCCTTCTTGAAAAGCACCTTCTTCTACTTGGTGTAAAAATTGACCATTTGGAAGTTTAGATACATCAGTTACTTTTAGTCCATTAATCGTTCCTTGGTCAGCAACTTGCCCACCACTGGTTGCATAAAATGGTGTTTGATCTAAGACGATACCCTGATCAAAAACTTTGATGACTTTAGCTTCGGTTTGAAGTGTCTTGTAGCCCACAAATAATGAGGGTTCAACAAAACTTAAGAATGCTTCTTCTTGTGCTTTCATGCTGCCATGATTTGTACGAGCAGATCTTGAGCGTTCTTTTTGTTTTTCAAGCTCAAGATAGAATGCTTTCTCATCAACGATAACTTGATGTTCATTTGCATATTCTAGTGTGAGTTCAATAGGAAACCCGTAAGTATCATAAAGTTTAAATGCTGTAACGCCTGAAATAACTTTTCCTTCTTTTTCAATTGCATCAAGTAAATGTTTTTCACCATCATTAATGGTTTCAAGAAATTTTTGTTCTTCCTTTAAGACGATTTTTTGAACAATATCTTTTGTTTCATAAAGATTTTGATAAAATACACCCATCGTTTCTACTACATCATCAACAAGTTGATATAAGAATGGTTCTGTAAGATTGATCGAGCGACCATATTTAACAGCTCTTCTTAACAATCTACGCAGGACATAACCTCTGCCTTCATTAGAAAGCATAGCACCATCACTAATCGCAAACACTAACGCCTTGATATGATCTGAGATGACTTTAAATGCCATTTGGCCAGTATATGTTACACCAGATAATTTTTCAACATGCTCAATCGTAGGATAGAACAAATCGGTTTCAAAATTAGTTTTTGTTTGTTGAATGACACAAGCAAATCTTTCTAGACCAGCACCTGTATCGATATTTTGATTAGGAAGTTCTGGATAATTTTCTCTAGATAAACCAGGTTTCGAATTATATTGTGAAAAAACGATGTTCCAAATTTCGATATATCTTTCATTTTCTAAATCTTCTTCAATCAGTTCTTTTCCACGTTGATCATAGGTTTGCCCACGATCAAAATAGATTTCAGTATCTGGGCCACATGGTCCTGGGCCAATTTCCCAGAAATTATCTGCTCTAGGAATTAAATGTGAAGGTTCAATACCATGATCCATCCAATATTGTCTAGCTTCTAGATCATCAGGATAATATGTCATATAAAGTTTTTCAATAGGAAAACCGAACCACTTTGGATCCGTTAAAAGTTCAAGTCCCCATGCAATAGCTTCTTTTTTAAAATAATCTCCAATTGAAAAGTTACCAAGCATTTCAAAAAACGTGTGATGTCTAGCTGTTTTTCCAACATTGTCAATGTCATTGGTACGAATACATTTTTGAACATTGGTAAGTCTTGGATTTACAGGCGTTTCACTACCATCAAAGTATTTCTTTAATGGGGCAACACCAGCGTTAATCCATAATAGCGTTGGATCATTTTGAGGGACTAAAGAAGCAGAAGGTTCAATCTTGTGCCCTTTTGATTCAAAAAATGATAACCAAACTTCTCTAATTTCTGCTGCTGTCATAAATTTCATAACAATTCCTCCATATGAATAAAAATAAAAGTCCTTAGAAATTGTCTAAGGACGTATTTTATACGCGGTACCACCTTAGTTCTAGAGAAAATCTCTAGCACTCTTTAATCGTTAAGGCCGATATACCTTTTGCTCCCAGATAGCCTTCATAATATTTCTTCTTCGTTTTCACCAACCACGAAGTCTCTTTAAAGAAAATAGTTACTACTCGTTCTGTTCATTGCGATTACATTTTAACATAGTTATTGCTCATTGTAAAGGTATTTAGTTTGATTATTGGTTGGAATGAACCATCTCATAATGCAAGATATCTTCTTCTAAATAAGGGCCTTTAACTATTTCAAAACCTAGATGCTCATAATAGTCTTTCAAATAGGCTTGTCCTGATATTCTGATCGGTTCACCCTTCACATCTTCTAGTGATACTTTAATCAATTGAGTTGCAAGACCATGACTTCTATAGTTAGGATCTGTTGCAATTCTGCTTAGAGCAAATTCACAAAATTTGACACCTTTAGGAATTAACCGGAGATAACTTACGATCTGATCACCATCTTTGATGAAATAATGGACACTCTTTACATCTTTATAATCTGTATCCACATATAAAATCTGTTGTTCCATCACAAAAACCTTGAATCTTAAATCAAGGATTTGATATAGCTCTAAATTGGTTAATTCATCAAATGATTTCTTAATGACGTTTGAAAACATATTTAAACACGAGGGGTGCACCAACCGCAGCCCAAACTCCAATCAATAAGTATCTGAAAAAGTCGAAAATTAAATCAAGTGTCGTCGGATTAAATTCTTCATCTATTGAATATGGAAGAATCAATTTCAAACCTTCTTTTAATGCAATCGCTATAACGAGTCCAATAACCACTTTTAAGACTTGTTTCCAAAAATCAGTTTTAACATCATATTGAACATATTGTTTTTCCAAATAGTAACCAACAGCAAATCCAACAAATCCACCAGCTGCTACATATAAATCACTATTTTGAACAAAGAATAATGATAGAACAAAGAGTGGTGCGAGCATCAATGTATAGATATGTTCATTATCACCCATTTTATCAACAAGTTTAAAGATATAATGTGCTAAGATAAAGCTTAATGTGACACCAACGATAACATCAGATAAGAAATGCTGTCCAAGATATACCCTACTGAATGGAACTAAAACCATAATGGCAATGCCAATATACCAAATCCATTTTTTTGAAAGTTTTTTTGAAACGTCATATGCCATATAACCTAGAGCACCTGCTGCTTGAGAGTGTCCACTAGGAAATGAGTAACCCGACGTTTCCCATCTAGGTTCAGTTTGTATGCCATCATAATAAAATGGTCTGATGCGCTGAACTATTTCTTTAATACCTGTATTGACGATTGCTGTAAGCATGAAGGTAAATACAAATTTGTGGGCGTATTTCTTATTGACTGTCCAATAAATCACAGCGACCAAAGCAATAAAGAAATATTGATCACCAATTTGAGTAATGATATAGAATAACCAGTCGAAAACTGGATTTCTTAGCTGTTGAATAATCTTTACAATCTCTAAATCCATAGATTAAACCTCTTCCTTCATTATTTTTTCTTCTTCTCTACTGATATTAACATAGGTATGACCATCTGGTTTATTCCAAGATGAATCCTCTTCTAAATATCCTAAACTCTTTAATTTCTTAATCATGACTTTACCCATCTTATAACCATAATCAGCTTTATCTGTGACGATGTCAGGTTTAAAGTCTAATATGTCATAAGGGATGGTATGAAATAAATAGTGTGTTTTCAAATTGATTAAAAGAATATTTTCTTTTTGAAACTTTCTAGGTCTAAACCAACCATCAATGGGCACAGCAATCACGATATCGCATCCTTGATCGAGTAATGGTTGTATTGGACAGTTGTCTAATGCACCACCATCAACATAATGATCGTCATCAATCGTTGTCGACCCAAAAAGTACAGGAATTGATGCACTCGCTAAAACTGCTCTATGTGGATCTTTAAAATCATTTAAGTGGAAAACTTCTTTTTCCATACGATGAATCATCACTTGATCGATTAGGGAATCTTTACGTATTTTAGCAGATGTTGCATATCCTTGTATTTTACTATCTCTGATTTCCGAAAGAGAAACTTCTCTTGTTAAGACATTAAAAGCATCTTGTAAACTGAAAATACCTAACCGGTCCATCTTAAACCGATCAGGTCCTGAACCATAGATATCCGTGTTACCAATTTTCTCCCAAATCTCAATCATACGCTCATAGCTGAGTTTGCCCATAACCATAAGTGTATTGATTGCTCCAATGGATGTTCCTGATATATGATGGATATCTTTTAAAATGCCTTCTTCATCTAATGCTTTAAGGATACCAATTTGATAAGATCCTCTAGCACCACCGCCACCTAAGGCAAGTCCAATCTTATGTTCCATATGCTACCTATTTTTCATTGATTTCTTCATGCGTAATTGTTGATCTTTTTCTTTAAGGGATTCACGTTTATCATAATCCTTTTTACCTTTTGCAAGTCCAATTTCAACTTTACATAATCCTTCAATTAAATAAACTTTAAGCGCAATAATTGTAAAACCTTGCTCTCTCGTTTTAGAAAAAAGTTTAACGATTTCTTTGTGATGCAATAAAAGTTTACGTGGTCTCGTTTCTTCGTGATTGAATCGGTTGCTAAAATCGTATTTAGCGATGTGCATATTATTGACATACATTTCGCCATTCCTAAAAGTCACAAAAGCATCATTTAGATTGACTTTACCCAAACGAATTGATTTGATTTCACTGCCCAACAATTGAATGCCAGCTTCAAATGTTTCTTCAATGAAATAATCATGTCTAGCCTTTTTGTTTTGGCTTATAAGCTTCATGTTTTTGTACCTTCTTGTTCTTATTCTTATCAACGATGACAAAATCCATTTTCTTAGTTCCTAGATCAACATCTAAGAGCTCAACCTTAACTTTATCGCCCAAACGATATTTTTTGCCTCTGTTACCGATGAATGTTAATTGCGCTTCATTATACATATAATAATCATCTAGTACTCTTAAAGGAACAAATCCTTCAATACCATTGGAGAGTTTAACAAACATTCCAGAAGGCATCATTTGTGTAATCATTCCTTTAAAGAAGTTACCAATCTTGTCAGCCATATATTCACAGCTCTTTAATTTAGCAACATCGCGTTCCATTTGTACAGCTTTTCTTTCTTGGTCAGATGTATGCGTAGCAACTTCTGGCATGATTGATTCAAAATGGTACATATCCTTCTTAATGTCCTTGGATTCTCCTAGGACTAAAGTATGGACTAAGCGATGCAAAATTAAGTCTGGATATCTTCTAATTGGAGAAGTAAAATGAGCGTAATAACTTGCACCTAAGCCGTAATGAGGTGATAAAACTTCACTGTATTTAGCTTTTTGCATGGCACGAAGCAGCATCATATGAATGATGTAACTGTATGCTGTTCCTGATGAATTTTCTGTTAGTACCTGCAAAGGTTTAGGGTTACCCAACTGTTTCATATTCACAGGGAAACCTAATCTTGAAACCATGACTAAAGCGTTCTTTAATTTAAGAACATCTGGTCTTTCATGGATACGATATAAACATGGTAGACTCGATTTATTCATGTGATATGCGACAGTTTCATTTGCTATCAACATGAATGATTCGATCAGTTCTTCAGCATCATCTGTTGATCTTTCGTAAACATCAAGCACACGTCCTTGCTGATCTACGATAAATCCAAGTTCACTACTTTCAAACTCGATTTCTCCACGTGCTTTACGAATGACTTTAAGTTTTTGTGATAGTTCATTCATCGTTTTGAGCATGTCTTCAACAGGTTTATCGTGTAGTGAAACATGATTTTTTAGAAATTGATTGACCTCATCATAGTTTAGTCTTCTATGACTTTCAATATAGCTTTTTTGTATCTTATAAGAAACAACTTTACCTTCCATGTCTAAGATCATATTGCAAGATAGTGTTAGTTTAATCTCATTAGGATTTAGGGAACACCAATCATTCGATAGCAGATGTGGCAACATTGGAATGACACGATCAGCCAAATAAGATGATGTGCTTCTGTTATATGCTTCTTGATCTAACAATGAATCTTCTTTAACATAGTGACTAACGTCTGCAATATGAACACCTAAATGATATTGATTATCTTTGATTGTTAAAGATATAGCATCATCTAAATCTTTAGCATCTTTACCATCAATTGTTACAATAAGTTCTTTGGTTAAATCAACCCGTTCTATCTTTTCTTGATTGATATCAATATGAATATCTTTTAAAGAATTCATAACTTCATCTGTGAACTTTTGTGGCCACTCGTAACCGAAGACAATCTTTAGTGTATTGATATCAGGATCATTAACGTGTCCAATGATTTTCTTCACATGAGCATAGATACCAAAATGTTCAATTGATTCAACTTCAAGCATCACAACATGACCAGCAACTAAGCCTTCTGTGTCTTCTACTTCAAGTCTTCTATCAATATATGTGTCCGGTTCAAAAAATAAACCTCTTTTAGTTTTTTTAACTGTAGCAATGATGACTGTTAATGCTCTTTCAACGACTAAAACGATTTTCGGTTCAACACCTTCTTTAACCAAAACAATATCATCATGCATCGCGTCTGATAAGTATCTTTGGTCAATATAAATATCGCCTAACTCTTGTCTTAAAAATCCAAAAGTCTTTTTATGATCGAGTCTACCAATCAAAATATCTGGTTTCAGAGAAATAGACTCTGAATCCATATCTAAATAAGGATATTGATTGATATCGATATCCACATAATTTGACTTCGCTAACTTTCTTGTTTGTTGATTATAAAACTCTAAATACATGTTCTTCATAATATTTACCTCATACATATTATATCATATTTTTACACATGGATTTCATCTGCCATCATAATCTGGGATATGAGCTAAATATCCTTGTGATTATTAATTTATAACACATTTTTTATAATATTTATTTTTTGAAAATTGCACTTGATTCATTCTATATAATTAGTGCTATAATGATTACACGATATTTCAAATATCTTAATAGAAGGTAGTGATTCATTATGATGAGTACAAGCAAAAATAAGATTATTGCTATTATGGCAATAGCAAGTATGGCTGTCTTTCTTATAGCATTAACTATGCTATTTTTAGGTGATATTCTAGATCAAATGTTTAACGTTATTGGAATCAGAGTTGCAACATTATTCGTTGCATTTGCATCATTTTTTTCTACCTTCTTATTTAGCTTACTTATTCTTCTGCATAACAAGACCGTCTATAAGATGAATGATGATACCAATCGTCGTGCAGAACTATTTAGAGAACTTCAGTTTGCTTCTACAAATTATTCAATTATCGAATTTATGGATCGTATGCTGATTTATGGCGAATCACAACGTTATATCGATCGCTTAATCCAAAGAAAATCAATGATTTTTCACATGATAGAAAATCAGATCAACGTAGATGATATTTACCTACATCCTGAAAATTACCGATTTGTATCTATTAAAATTCCTTTCCGTGTCATTGAAGGAAGAACAGTATCCAGCATTAAATTTGATAAGCTCAGATTTGAAAGAACTGGATCAAATTACGAATTCGTCACACCTAAACCAGAACATGAAACAAGAGCATTCTTGCTCTATAATGAACATACAAAAAGAAATAATGTCATTGTCAATCTGATTATTAGAACTGATAGTGAATTTTATGATCCAAATCAGATTAATGTCTTTTCTAAAATCAAGATCTATATTAATATCACAAGTCTGTTAGGTGTTACTGTCAAGGGGAATACTGAACTCTATTTCACTAACCCTGAGCAAATAGAAGGCGATGGTACAAATACTTATCGTATCAACTCCGCAAATTTCACATTAACAGAAATGCCAAGTATTACAAAAATTTAAATTCAAACACTCAAAACATATAAAAAGCAGAAACTAGGTCCTAGTTTCTGCTTTTTTGTTTTTTCCTATTGACTCCAAATATCAATCAAAACGGGCTCTTGACTTGAAAGGATTAAATTTGCATCAAGAATGATTCCACTATTTTGATAGTGCGTCAAAGATTTTTGATATGCAACTTTCTTTTTATTGACAAGCACCGCTTCTTCACCTTGATGGTACTGAATCCTGATTTGCTTATCTTTAAATACATAATCAACGACTAATCCATCTAAATGTTGAGGAAGGACAGGATCTAAAAGCAAATGACCATGATCAAGACGAATACCTAAAATGTTTGAGATTAATTGGTTAATATAGATACCAGGTCCGCTTGAATATAATCTCCATCCGCCTTTGACTAAGATCTTTTGATCATGTATTTTCTTAAAGTCTCTTCTTGATTCATATCGATCCTTAAACCATGCATCAGAACTTGAAAAATAAACATTGCTTTGTCTATAGTAGGCATTTTTAACTGTTTCTTGAATTAAGATTGGATTGATAACAAACAATCCATTATATGCATCCTTAGCATTTCCAATTTTTGCCATAGCTTCAATGTATCTGATATGAGCATGGACATATTGAAGACCTATTTCTCTACCAAAGTTTGCTGCTGTTTCTGCGCGAGCAAAGTATGTAGTTTTACCACCCTGATATTCAACTGTAGTATCCATCAGTCTTACCCCATCAGGATGCTTCAAATATTTATCAATAATCTTAGAGTAACTATCAACTTGATTTTCATCTGCCAATTCAGCAATCATTGATCTGATGAATGGCAATAACCGGTAACTTAAGCCTGTTTTTAAATCTCTGGGGTGTAGCAGATAAGTCAGTTCATCTCCGAAAACAACAAAGCCAGCTGGTATATCATCAACAATCATATATTTCTGATAATCTTGTTTAATTCCATGAACTAATTCGTGCATCTTTTTAGAAAAATCAATTTGAGCAATTTCTAATTCATCTGCAAGTACCAAACATGCTTCATAAAGTAGAGCTACTGTCCAACCACTGACCATTTTTTTAGTTAAATCATGATTTGCAGGCTGAAGCGTATCATCCCAATCTCCACCACCATAAGCTGGCAAGTGAGTATCTTTGATGAAAGATAATTCAATTGCCTCAATTTGTTTTTTGAGATGATGCATTAAACTTGTTGGTTTAGTGAATTCATTACTTTCTTTTGACATATAAGTAACTTGTTCATCAAGTATTGAAAAATCACCTGTTTCTCTTAAATAGTAAGCGAGTGCTCGCATTGGCCAAATAATAATATCTCCATGTGATTCATGTGCCTGGATTTGATAATATAGATCAAACATATACCACTGAGGGAAATCTCCTGTTTCTAAAAATTGTCGACTATATGTTTTGAGCAGAATTTCTCTCATTAAATGTGTATGTTGAGTTGCAGAGAAAAGTTCCATTGGTCCTTGGCAAACATCTCTTGTTCCCCAAGCAGCACCATTATATTGTTCAAGTCCATGTGGAGATGCATAATGAATAAGTGCATTATGGGTATACCAAAATGCAATCAATTCTAATCGATCTACTTCATGTTGGTAAGTAGGGTGAGTGAGTGTCAGGTTACCTGAAAAAGTTTTAAAATATTTTGTTCCTTTAAGATCTGCTTCCTCATATGAGAAAAGGATTGGTTCAAATATATGACCATCTATAGAAGCAGATAAATTAATTCTTAAACTTGAGACCTTGCTGAATGACAAGATTAGAAGGCCATGTTGATTTTCACAACCAAATGCTGTTTGTTCATCAATGATCGAAAATGGTGTCTTTGTTTGAATTGAATATGTTAGATTAGGATACTTTTCACCTACCATTGATTGTTTTGGTGCAACAAAACTAATCGTTTGATCATTATGTGTATAATCCAAATGATATGCATACTCATTAACACCCATAACAACTTGATGCGTTAGAATGAAATCGTATTTGATTTGATTTTCTGAAGTGATCACTAAAGAATGTTGAGTTGTTTCAATATCAATCATGACATCGACAGTTAAAACATCATCATCAAGGATATAGGTCCATCTTGTTGTTGCTCCTCCCATATCATAAAAACTTGGTAAACCTAAGATGTAATATACTTTATTGCGTTTAATATAAATACGTTGTCCAGAAATTTTTTGAACGTTTAACGGACTACGTGTATTCCCAATAAATTTATTGAAGCTTGTATTACCTAAAACAACATGTGAATTAAAGACACCAAACATAAAGTTCGTCGTAGCCATGACTGATTCTGTAGCATGCTTTAAATCACCTTGGACTAAAATATGTCCGTGTGGTCTTTCAACGAGTAATTCTTTTTGTTTAAGTACGACGTGATGATTATTTGTTGAAAAAAATGAAAGAAGATCTTCTTCATTTCTTTCTGGTAAATTCATTTTAGAGTATATCAGTTTCAAACCATCTTCATCGATAGTTAAACCATTGATTTGTTTTGTTGAATCAAGTAAAGCCTTGCTGCTAGGTTGCTTATTGACTTTTCTGTCTATCCAAGCAGATTCAAAAATTTCATGATAAGGCTCGAAATGTTCAATCACTTGATCATATGAAGATTTATACAAACCATAAAAGACTACACTTTTTTCATTTTGCTCAACATCAATGATATCGCTTTGTAAAGCGAAATATGAGAACTCATATTGATAAACCTCGGAAATAAGACGAGGTTGATCCATGGCCTCAGGTATGCCTGTTTCCTTATAGGATAATCCGAAGAATTGAAAACCATCTGTTGTGTATGCAATATTTTTAGTTAAACTTCCGATTTGCAAAAACTGAGATCTGCCTTGATTTTGACGAGCACACAAAGTATATCCTTTTTGATTGGAAAATGCTTTATAATCAATGTATTGTACTGTATATGGTTCACTTGATAAGACACTTGATTTTGACTGAATAGCAATATCTTGTCCGTAGATCACATCAGCTTGACATGCAAAATCGCTCTTAAGTTTAACCTCATAAATCCAATCAAATTGATTAAGTTTAAGGGATACTTGATAGGCTACACCTTGAAATATACCTTGGTAATAAACGATATCTTGTTCAATAAAAAAGTGACTTGGTGAATGTTTTCCAATCAATCTAGTAAAGTAGACTGAATCATCTATATACACTCTTAAGTATAAATTCATCAGCGATCCATCAATAGCATTACCTTTTAATAAATTGATTTGATTATCTTCATAGCTTATATCAAAAATATCTCCATTTTCCAATAGATTGAATGAGATGCCTCCATGATTCAATTCGTGAGTTTTCATGCTGTTTTTAATGTTCATTGTTTGCTCTCCTTAATCAATCTAAAGTCTTTTGAAATCACATTTTCTGAATTTGGGCCGACCATCACAGAAAACTTTCCATATTCAAAAAACTCATTTCCAAAGGCATCAATGATCATAAGATCTTCAAGTTGGAGATTGAATTTGATGACTTGTGAAGTGTTTCCATCAAACCAAACTTTTTTAAATCCTTTAAGTTCTTTAATTGGACGTACAATTTTTGAAACATAATCTCTGATATAAAGTTGGACAGTTTCATATCCTGCAACATTACTTTTATTGGTAACTTCTATCGATATGGATAGCTTTTCTTCTGGCGTTATTTCATCGCTAGAGATATGAAGATCATGATAATCAAACGATGAATAGCTCAACCCATATCCAAATGGAAATAGTGGTGAATTGGGCACGTCAAGATAATAAGAAACATATTCATTTTGTACATGTTCTTCTTTAGGTCTTCCAGTCGTGTAATAATTGTAATATATTGGAATTTGTCCTACATTTCTTGGAAAGGACATTGTTAACTTCCCTGATGGATTAATTTTTCCACTCAAGGTTTCACTGATTGATTCATTGGCTTGACTACCTAGAAACCAAACATACATTAAAGCATCTGTTTGTAGAACTGAGTCAAGCATAAGTGGTCTACCTGAGTATAATAAAACAACACTCTTTAGTCCCAATGACTTGACTAATTGAACAAGCGATGATTGTTTTCTTGGTATGGAAAGATCTGTTTTAGATCGTGCTTCTCCACTTTCATAAGCATCCTCACCAATTGCTATGATAGCAACATCACAAGTCTTAAGTATTTCTTTATCTTCTTTTGAAATTTGATCATCTCTTTCAACACTCAAAGTAATCACTGGAATGATATCTTGTTTGATTAAAGATTCTTCTAGCGTGCTATTGAGTTCGCTTTTTCCATGCCATGACCATGACCCATTGGTAGATCTCGATTGTGCATGTGGACCAATCAGAGCAACTCTCACACCTTCTTTAAGTGGTAAAACATGATCATTTTTAAGTAAAACTGAACATTCATCTGCAGCTTTTTTTGCAATCGCAAGATGTTCTTTAGAATGTACTAATTGTTCTTCCAATAAAATATCTGCACCTTTAAATGGATTTTCAAAGAGTCCGAGTTCCTTTTTTAGCTCTAAGATACGCAAGACTGCTTTGTCAACTCGTTTGACATCAACTTTATTTTCATTAATCAACTCTTTTAAATAGTTGACATAACAAGATGAAGCCATTTCGATATCCAAACCTGCCTCAATGCCTAATAAAGCGGCTTCTTTATCATTTTCAGCACATCCGTGATCGACGATTTGATGTAGTGAATCATAATCTGAGATTGTAACTCCTTCAAATTTCCATTGATCTCTTAAAACATCTTTTAACAAATATGAGTTAACCGTTGAGGGTATACCATCAACAGTATTGAATGCTGTCATAATCATTTTTGCTCCAGCATCGATTGCTGCTTTATACCCTGTTAAGTGATATTGATGCAAAAATAGTCTAGAAACATCAACGGTATTATAATCCCTACCTGCTTCAACAGCCCCATAAGCTGCAAAATGCTTAACACAAGAAGCAACATTCCCAGGTTTTTCAATACCATCATTTTGGTATCCTAATACCATTTGTTTGACAAAGGATGATGAAAGATATGCATCTTCACCAAATCCTTCAACGACTCTGCCCCATCTTGGATCTCTAGATAAATCAGCCATAGGTGAAAAAGTGACGTGGATACCTGCTGAAGAAGCTTCTAGAGCAGAAACTCTAGCCATTTGATATGCTAATTCTGGATTCCACGAACTTGAAATCGCAATTGGTACAGGAAATATCGTTTCATAACCATGGATGATATCTGCCATAAAAATCAAAGGTATCTGTAAGCGACTTTGACTTAAATATCTTTTTTGTACATCAATCATTTCTTTAGCATTTCGAATACCTAAAACAGACCCTGATTGAAAGATCTTCTTTTGTGTGATGCCAATGTCACTCACATTTCCAGCAACTTCGATTTCTAAATCCCTGATGAAGAAAAAAGGTGCTAACTGCATAAGTTGTCCTGCTTTTTCTTCAATTGTCATATTATGCAACAGCTTGTTTATATCCATATGTTCTCCTAATGTCTAATGCCTTCTAGTCTAGCAAGACTTTCTCATGATGATGGATCCTTGAGGATGCCCTATTTCTTTAACCTTTTGATTTGTTACAATATCAATAATGACACCAGCTACTTGTTTTCCCCAAAGGATGTGATCGATACCGATGGTTGTTAGTTTTGGTGAAATGAATTCTCCCATATAGAAGTTATCAAATCCAGCAACTGCGATATCAGAAGGAATTCTTAATCCTCCTTCTTTGATTGCTCTCATAAATCCTATGGCAGATTCATCATTGGCACAATATACAAATCTAGGTTTTTTTGCCATCGATAGAACTTTTTTACCTGCATTATATCCACCTTGAATCGTAAAATCACTTTCAATAAACTCATGATGCGTAATGCCTTTATTTTTTAATGCTATTTTAAAACCTTCATAACGGTGATTATTATTAAATGAATCGCTTGGTCCACTGACAAATGCAAAATCGTCATATCCCTTTTCAATCATCTGCATGATGAATTGTTTGACCAAACCTTCATTATCGATAACACTTGAATAAATGTTTTCTGCTTGTAATTTGCGATCAAGGACGAAAAGTGGAAATCCATATTTCGCATAATTGAGTAAAATATCATCAGTTAATTCTCCATCAAACACGATAGCTGCATCAACTTGTCTTTCCAGAAGAAGATTTGCAGATGATTTTCCGCTACTTACGACAATGTTAAAGTTATTTTCTTGAAGTTTTTGTCTAATACCCTCAAGAACATCACTAAATATTGGTCCAGAAAATCCATAAATGAAGACGCCAATGTTACCTGTTCTTTGTGTTTTGAGATTACGAGCAATACCATTTGGATGATAGTCCAACTCTTTTGCTGCTTCAAGTATTCTCTTTCTAGTGTCAGGATGAACATTTGGTAAATTATTGATTGCATAAGAAGCTGTGGAAATTGATACTCCTGCTTTTTTAGCTACGTCTTTAATCGTTGTCATGATATCAACTCTTTTCTTTAAACTATATTGAATCTATTTTTTTACCCAATGAAGTGTTTCTAAACCTTTAACAATTACAGGATGATTCATTAAAGCATTTTGAACATCCTTAGTTAATACAAAATTGCACATTAGCATTTCTAATCCTTTATCAATTGCAATATATCTTTGACTGATCCATGGTTCATCTTTTTCAAGATTAAAAGCATCATAGAATCCATAACGTCCCCACAAACCATTAATTTTAAGCATTTTTTCAATCGATGCCATACTGATATCCGGTGTAAAAGGTAATGATCCAATCATTGAAAAAGGTGCAACTGTTCCATCGGTTTTTAACTCATTTAAGCTATTAGGTAGCGCACTAAAGACACGGTATCCCAAAGGCGTGTCAGATGCATTAAATCCAAAGAATGCCTTACTGAATGTTTTATACGTCTTTTGATAATCTAGAGAACATTGAAGGTGAGCAAGTGTTGCTATCTTAGCATTATCAAACCATGAAATATTTTGAGTATCTCTATAACCTTCCAAATTAAGGAATGCTAAAGGGAATTGGTAATTGAATAATGTGTTGCCTGGAGAAATGAAATATTCGTACTCACCATATCTTCTAAAATCACGCGCAAATCCTTGATATAAATCATTTGCTTGATCTTGATATTTTCCTCCGCCTATCATCACATACATCATGAGTTGTTCAGCAAACATATCCCACTGATAAATGAATCCTGCTTTTCCTAAAGCATACGCACCATCTTTATTGGGGTTATATGACATGTGCAAAAACTTTTTACCATCTTTTTCAAAGATGAATTCTTGCCAATCAACACGATCAACTATCATTTGAGAAAGCTTGGATATTTCCTCATCATTAAAATATGCATCAACAGCAAGTACACCACATAGAGCAAGTGCAGTATCGATGGTTGAATATTCACATTTCCCTCTTCTTTGTCCTGTATTTATATCAAAGAAATGCGCATAAAATCCATATTGTTGCTCAGCGTGATGATATAGTGTAAATAAAGTCTTTCTTGCTTGATGAAGTGCTACTGCATGGCTAATATATCCATGTTGAACACCAATAATTAAACTACTCAACATAAACCCAGAAGATGCGATGGATGCTGAATCTAAATTATTCGTATGGTCAACAGTTAAACCATAGCCAGTTGACTCTTCATTAAAATTTGTAAAATCTTGAAAGAATTGAAATGCAGTTTTTTGGATCTCTTCGAGTAATTTTTTATTCATAGCTGACCTCATTGAAACGTTTCGATATCTATTTCTATTTTATATGATAAAATATATTAAAGCAATCACAATTGTTAAAGCCCTAGAGTCTTTAACCTATAAAGTAAGGAAGTGTTTCTCAATGTTAACTTATGCGTCTAAGTCGTTTTTTCAAAATGGAAATCCGATCATGATTCTTTCAGGTGAAGTCCATTATTTTCGATTACCTGTTGAATCCTGGTCTATGCATTT
Organism: Bacillota bacterium; assembly: GCA_018817915.1. Taxonomy (GTDB): domain Bacteria; phylum Bacillota_I; class Bacilli_A; order Acholeplasmatales; family Acholeplasmataceae; genus Peloplasma. Next base: position 38,116 of record JAHISX010000043.1, on the reverse strand, counting down.
AGATTTACTCAAACAAACTGGCTGTAATACCGTAGCAACCTATGTTCCATGGATTGTTCATGAAGAGGTTGAAGGTGAAGTTGACCTTGATGGTCACTTACACTCAAATCAAAATCTACGTCTTTTTATAGAACTTGCTCAACAAAAGGATTTAATGGTTTTTTTAAGACCTGGTCCTTTTATCATGGCTGAACTTAAGAATGAAGGCTTACCCTATTGGTTGTATGAGAAATACCCTCAAATTAAACCTAAAACCTGGAATAACAAGAACGTTCCTACAGCAACCATTGATTACTTAGATCCATCATTTTTAAAGGAGACAAAATTGTGGTTTCATCGTGTCTTTAAAGTTGCAGAACCTTATTTAGCTCAACATGGAGGAAATGTAATTGGCATTCAACTAGATAATGAAGTAGGTATGTTATCTTGGGTCAGTAATGCACCAGATCTTACTCCTTCAGTTCTTAAAGAATTATCTGTTATGCTTCCAAACTTAGACTTTCATGATACCAATCCAATGAACCAACTCAAATTCAGAGATGCGCTTGGATGCTTGATGCGCAATCGTTTTAAAACTTATATTGAAAATCTTAAAGCCATGTGGGAATCATTTGGTGTGACAGACATGCTCTACTTTGTAAATATCCATGGGACTTCTGCTGGCAGAGGGAAAACATTCCCGATTGGCATTAGTCAACTCATTGAAACTTACCAACATAATGGTATCATCACAGGTACAGATGTTTACTTCGGCAATCTTGATTTAGAAACATTTCACGATTTCTATATCATCAACGCGTTAACTGATTCTACAATCCATGATGGTCAACCACTTACTTCTCTTGAATTCAATGTAGGAGATGGTAACTTCGGTGATAATCTATCCACACATTACTTGCCATCAGCATCTGACTTTAAACTTAGAATGTCAATTGCTCAAGGCCATAAAATGATTAACTACTATTTGCTAACTGGTGGATTCAATCGAAAATTAGACCATCTAAGTGAACCTGATGGAAATAACCGATTAGCAATTACAGGTGAGCGTCATGGTTTCGCAGCACCTATACAACCAGATGGCACTACCAATTATACTTTTGACAGATTACAATCCACTTCTCAAATGATTTTAAATCTTCAAGATAAACTTTCATTGATGAAAGAAGATCATGATGGTGTCTATATTGGATTTATTACTGACTACTATATGACTGAGTATACAAATCCAGATGCCAAGAAAACGAAAGAAATGCAAGAAAATCTTCAATTTCATAGAAACTCATTATTTTGGGATACGTTGCTCAAACATATGCTTCTTCTTCATTATCGTATGAAAGCAATTCATCTTGAAGCAATGTCTTTAAATGTTAAAACTCATAAACTGCTCGTCTTAGGTGTTGCTCAATATTTAGCAAAAGAAATTCAAGAAAAGATTGTTAATTATTTAAAACAAGGTGGAAAAGCTTTCTTCATTGGTGAATTACCAATTTATGATATGTTTGGTGAGCCTTGTACCTTGCTGATTGATTATTTAAAGATTAAACCTAAAACCATTTATTATGATTGGGAATCTAAGAACCTATCATTGGTTTATCAACATGAAATCAAAGGTGCTAAAGAGTTTAGAACATTTTATGTTCAAACGATAGAAACAGATGAAAATACATTATTCAATCATGCAATCAATCAAGAAAAATCAGGATTCATCAGTGATCAAGCAGTTTTCATAACTTCTCTTTATCCAGGATACATTGAACTCACTCAATCATTTCTTGATCAATTGAATATACATCCAACATTAGAAATTACAGGTGCAACTGGATTCTTATTTTCAACAACACAATCCAATCATGATGAATCAATGATTCATTTGCTCAATTTAGAACATTTTGATCAAAAGATCCAAATTAAAAATCATAATCAACCTTTATTTGATGGTAAACAAATTGATTTATTCTCTCAAGAAGGTCTAATGCTACCTGTTAATCTTAAATTGCCAAATTTTGATATCATCTGGTCAACAGCTGAAATGACAAGCTATACTCAAGACAAGATCAATCTTAGATTAACTCAAGTGCAAGATGAAATCATCGTTCAAACAAAACTTCACCCAATCCCACATGAAAGTTATACATTCACCAAAGATTCAGACACGTATCATTTCACAAGTTTGATCCACGCAAAAGTACAATCAAAACTAACATTATATTTCAAGAATTAATTTCTAGGATGTGTTCTGTTGAACACATCCTTTTTTTTTATTCAACAGCAACAAAATCTAAACTTTCTAATCCGTCTTGGATGTATGGAACTTCCATATAAATCTTCCAAACCATACCGGATAAGTAGTTTTCAATCATAACAACTGAAATCCCCTTATCTAAACCGATGATGTCATTACCAAACCAACCATTTGCTGAATTCGATAGATTATAAGCATCTTTAAAACCATAAACACTCCAAAATCTTTCATAGGTACGATAGTTAAGTGCTGCAGCAATTGCTTCTTCAGGTCTAAATACGATAGAGCCTAATGCGCCATAAGCCGGAACTGTCCCATCGACAAAATGTGCGTTACCTGCGGATGGTCCACTACCATAATTTCCTACATATCCACTAGGCCCGTCACATGCTGACATGCCCCAAGAGTTTTCATTTATACCGATATATTGACTAGTTTGTGATTTTGCATAAGCGATTGCAGCATCGACAGCATTGACGCTATTTGTGAACCAATTGTAACCTTGTTCATCATTATACGATTCAAAATCAATCCAGGCATGTGAATATTGATGTGTAAATAAACTGCCTGTCCATGTAGGATAGAAACTTCCATAGTCTAAACCTGAGCTTACTTTTGTGCTTGATAACTTCATTAATTGGTAAGCACCTTTGCCAACAGAATGATCTGGACTGCCTGCAGCAAGTACAAAGACCATCAATTGCTCAGCATAACCACCCCAATAGCCCTCAAAACCAGTTTCAGGCTTGTAGCCCATATAGAACTTGTTTGCTTCATAATCGAAGTACCAGCTCCATTCTATGGCTTCATAGAGTTCATATGCAAGTTGCTCAACACGTCCACCAAAATATCTGCCTGCCGTTAAGACGCCATTGATTAAGAGTGCAGTATCAATTATGGATACTTCAGAACTCCAAACCCGTGCACCGGTTTGCATGTCAATGAAGTGATACCAGAACCCATGTGTACGACTCATATTTTGTAAAGTCACCATGGTATAGTATGCACGTTCTTCACCTTGTTCTCTTGTAATCCAATTATTTTCAATTCCTATTGGAATAGCTGTTAACCCAAATCCTACAGATGCCGTGGAAGCAACACTTCCTGCTGTATTCGTATAGGTATTATAGCGATCAGGAATGAGTCCATAACCACTTGATTCAAGATTGGAATTTGCAGTTTCCCAAAAGAAATTAAATCCCAATTCAAGTTCATCTAAAATAACTTCTTCAACACCAGTTAGAACATCTGTTCGGTAAAGTGTCGTATTAACTGCTGGTAATTCATCAATAGGCACGATGACCTCTTCTTTGCATGATACAAGACCTATGCTAAGTAAAATAACAAATAGGAATAAAAGTAATTTTTTGTTTTTTATAATTTTCATATTATTCACCGGTAACTCCGGTTTTTTCAACTCCTTCTACAAACCAACGTTGGATTGTGAAATATATGATGAGCATTGGAAGAATGATGAGTAAGGTTGCTGCCAACCGAACACCTTCATTGATTCTAAGTAATTCATCACTCGCATAGATTTGTGTGTATTCAGAAACAAAGTTCGCTAGTCTTAGTTGCATATTCGGATACGCGGAGCCTAAGAAAAGAGATGAGATATAGGTTTCATTCCAATACCAGACAAGTCCAAATAAAAACGATGTAATAAATGCTGGTCCTGCAAGAGGAACACCAATTTTAAAGAAAATGTAATAAGGGCCAGCACCATCAATTTCAGCAGCTTCATTAATGCTGTTAGGAATCATTCTGAAGAACTGATAAAAGATTAAAACGAAGATTGCTGAATTAATTCCTTGACCAAATGTTGCAGGCAAGATGATTGATAATGGGCTTTCCAATAAATCAAGATTGAAAAACATGACATATCGAGGAATCATATAAACCTGTACAGGGATTACAAATGTGAGTAAAACCAAAACAAACCACATCTTTTTAAGCTTGAAATCAAATTTAGCAAAGCCATATCCGATAACAGCTGTAACCAACGTTTGAATCAAAGCTGGTAAGAAAGTAACAAACATACTCTTCCATAAAGTTGGGAAATAATTCAGTACACTAAATGCACGTTCATAGTTACCAAAATATAGGCTGGTTGGTACCCAGTTCACCATAGGGTTCACAATATCCGATTGACTCTTCAAGCTGTTTGAAAGCATATAGAGCATTGGATAGATGTATAAGAACCCAATACTAATTAATAATGTGTAGATTGCTATTTTTGTGAATAGTGAATCTGTGACATGTGTGCCAAAAAAGAATTTTCTTACCTTAGTCTTAAAGTCTGTAGGGCGTTTATTTTTCAAAATCTTTTTCATTTCTTTGCCCCCTTAACTTTTACATTTTTAGGAATAAAAATTAAAGCTACCAAACCAATAATCAACATGACAACGATGAAATAGACCCAAGCCATTGCTGATGCCATACCATATCCAGTATTAATATTAAACATATTCGATTTAATGCTTACAATAACAGCATTTTCTGAGAATGTTGCGAGTAGGACAATGGTATAGATGATATTGATGAAGACTAAGTTAGAAAGTGATGGTAACGTGATCTTCCAAAATGATTCCCAAGGACCAGCGCCATCCACACGAGCTGCTTCATAGATTTGTCGGTCGACCTTTTGCAAGCCAGCCAAGAAAATCAAAATCTGAACTCCTGAAAACCAAAAGATAATAATAATTTGTGAGAAGACAGAAACAATAGGTGCGGCTAAAGCGGGATTTAAAGTATTTTCAATAATGCTTATAAAACCATAACTTTCAAAAATATTTGCTCCCCCTGCACCTTGTGAGATTAACTCATTAATAACTGGTCCAGAAGAAATAATGACTGGTAAAAAGAAGATTGATCTAAAAATACCTCTTCCTTTAATGGGTTGATTGAGTAAAACAGCAATCAACACAGAAAATACGATAATAATAGGTACTTGGAAAACAAGTTCTTTTAAGAATGAGATGAGCGCTTCAACAAAAGCGAACCCTTCTTCTAGTTGAAAGATATTTCTAAAATTTTCAAACCATTGAAATGTGAATTCAATACCTGTGCCTAAAATCTTCACTTCACTTAAACTGTAGATAATTGAAGTAATAAATGGATATAACATGAAGACCAGAAATCCTAATATCCAAATGCTAATGAAGGAATAGCCAATTAAATTTTCTCTGAGTACGCGACTCATTTTATGTTTTTTCATCTGATCTCCTCCTTAATCCAAAGGATTAGAGTCGATCACAAGATAACTCTTTGGTGATATCGACTGACTTTGATAGATGACTACATCGCTTGAATAATTGACAACAATCTCAAAGCCATTATCATAAATAACTTCAATGACTCCTGAGCTGATGACAACACGATCAATAATCTGAGCATTTTGGACATACTTTAAAGCATCATTGACAAAATTATAATAAGCAATGATGGATGGTTTTAAATCATCAAATCTTGAAGAATAAATGGATTCTAATCCTGTCTTTTGTAGTAATTTAGATGATTCTTGTGTAACGATGAACGAAGGATAGACACCAAAATCAATTAATCGCAACAATTCATCTCTTGCATAAGGATAGAAATTTGCATTTGATCCAAATAAATCCATGTGGCCACTCAGTGCGATTGACATGAATGGTACAGTATCATCAAATGTCACGTATTGACTAGAATACATAGGAAAATCATAGAATGCATCGATTTGTCCCCATAAATATGCATTTACATCATATAAAGCAACCTTTTGATCATAGGATGATAGCAATTCATTCATCATTTTAATTTGATCTTTTAAGTAAAGTTGATTCCCAAAATCACTATAGAGTAAACTTCCCATTGAAAGAATAGATAATCCACTGATTTCATAATCAGAAAGATGATCAACACTAGAATTGAAAATGGAACGAACTTTGTTAAATTCTAACAAGTATTTAAGATCAGTTGCTGAATTATACATATACAGCTGATCAGAAATTTTCTTGGCTAAATCAAAATATTGATTATACCCATTTGAACGATTACTTGCCATTAAGTATTCTGCTGTTAAATATAAATCAGAGACTTCATTATTAATATCTGCTAAATCACCTTTATTTCCAATTTTAGATGAAAGACTCTCATAGTTTGGTGCTGACCAGGTCACACCTTTTGATGTGAATCCTGTGATATTTGCCGTGATGTTATCAATACCTTCTTGCTCTAACTCACTAATCATCGATGAAAAATCAGAAAGTTTCGTCATCACAATACTCTTTGTGAAAAGTACACCATCCATTTTTTCAATACCAATGGTTTCAAGCTTTAATGGTACATTTGCTTGTTCTGTTGCGATTAAATCTGGAAGTATTTCACTTTCTAAGTAGGAGCGATAGGTTTTTGCCATACCGACATAGTTTGCTTCTTCATTTTCTAGTAAGCTATACTCTATTTTAATATCTATTTCATTTGGATAACTTTGTAGAAGTGCAATCGTATTACCAACTTTATCAATTGGCTGCTTATAAGTTTTTCTAAAGACAAACTCTGAAAAGACAGTCGTAAAGCCTCTTGTTCTAGCTGGATAGTAAACATTGATCAAACCATATTCTGAGCCTGATGTAATATTTGCAAAGACTGCATTTTGATCAACACCATGCACAAACCCAAAGACTGGTGCATAAATATGTGTGCCACCGCTTGTAAAAGTGGATAGATCAGATTCGATGTTATATCCAATATTACGGTTATAAATTTCTTTTTGATAATTGGTATTAACGAGTGGGTTTTCTGTCTTGTAATCGATTAATGCTCCAATACCATCAGGCAAAAAGACATACCCAGGAACATCTGCTTCATGCACTGCTCCAAAATATGGGTAAACTTTAATCGATGATATTTTAAAATCTCCACTTTCATCTATAGCTGCTTGAGGAATTTCAACGATAATTTGATTTTCTAAGAAAGTAACTTCTAGTTGAACTAAAATATCAGATTTCCCAAAACGAATAAGTGACACAAATCCATTATCATGAAGTGTAGTATCAACTGTTGTTCCTTCAGTAAATAAATTTTCTTCAGTAATCGCATAATTGCTGCTTGATACATTATAAGATTCAACAATAATTGCGCTACGTGCACGCTGTTTAAATGAGTTGGAAAAATCAGGTTGATCATAATCAATGGTTGATGACCACAAGTAACCATTCGAATTAACTACTTGGAATGCTAGGGATTCATCATCCAAATAGACCGTTCCACCATCAGTATTTAAGATTGTGGCAGTTGGATTGATGAGCTGTTGATTCATAGCAACATCATCTGTTTTGATGTGCGTATATTTATTGGAATCAACAAATGGACTGATGACATCAAAACTTGGAAGTGGTGTGTCAATCAAACTGGTCGCATAAAGCAATTGGTTAATACCCAAGAAAGCCAGTACCAAAGTAATAGAAAGGATGATAACATGCTTCATATATTTTAAATATTTAGACACGATAAATCACCTCCTTGATGACAGATAGAACAAATTCGATTAGCTGACCCAAGAAAGAATATATCAATAGACCAATCAGGATGAGTATAAACATACCAAATATGATAATTAAGATATTTTTAACTGTTTCCCAGAACGTGTAGTTATGAACACTCTTAATTGAAATAACAATTAAAATCATTGTCCATATTAGAATAATTTGATGATAGAAAATAAAGATGAAGGATTCATTATAAGTCAGATAATTGGAAAGGAAAGTCATTGGTAATGTAAATATAATGAATGGTACTAAAATGTAAGACGTTGAGATTAAAATATCTTTAAATCTACCTTCACCATCATTTAATGTACTGACCAAATAATTTACAACAACATATAGGAAGAAAACGCCTATAACCATAGCAAGTTCGATGATAACATTATTTGGATTTGCATCCCTAAATAAGAATCCAGTTGCGTAGATATTGATCAAATAAACAATAATGAACATAAAGAATACAATAAAGCCAGATAGATAGCTTGCTGAATTGTATCTCTTGATTCCAAAGAACATATCATTTGGACGCTTAATTACATTCAGTGAATAAACAACCTCTGAAGTCAGTTTCTGGTTCAATACTTTCTTTTTCTTTTCTTGATAAACTTCATATGCAGACGATTTTCTAAAAAGAGATCTCGATATCTTAAATACAATGTAGATGCCTAAAAGCGAAATTGCCCACATGCCTAGATTATCTTGAATAGCAACATTTCTAATTTCCCAAAATGTATCTGAGTATCCTTTATAATCTTTTGCGTCGTAGAATTCAGATAAAGCAGCTGAGAATTCTCCTTCTTTTGCAAGTGCACTACCTAATGCTGAATGTGCCAGCGCAAAAGAACTGTTTTGTCTAATGATTTCTTCCCAAATAGGTTTAGATTCAACATATTTACCGTCGTTATACATCGTGACTGCTTCATGAACGAGGTCAACGAAGACTGTGCGTTGATAAACTTGGATTGAATTATATCCTTTGTCTAGAATATATAGATTACCGATACTATCTGTTCCTATACCTCTTGCTTGAGATGTCAATCCGAGTGATTGGGTTAAGGTTGTATCGTTTGTATTGAAATAGAACAACATATTACCATTTGAATCATATTCATAGACTTCGCCACTATCAGCAACCAAATAAATATAGTTTTCATTATTCATCCAAATATCTGAAAGACCAACAGATGGATAAACGGTTGTATCAAACAGTGTATTAATACCAGAAATATTGAGTCTTTTAAATGTCTCAGTCACATTAGCATTGGTTGTAAGAATAGAACCTTTGGCTCCTAAAGCTAAGTTTGTTGGAGATGGTGGTGTACTTGATGCTAGATTCGAATCAGCAACAAAGAAATTATAAATGATTTTTCTTAGACTTAATGGGACTGTATTGATACCTAGATAACCGACAAATTCACCAGCATAATTGACTTGAATGACACCACTTGTAGAGCCTTCCCCGATAATGTATATACTATCACTGCTATCAACAGCAACCTTTGTAGGAACAAAGTCATTTTGTTGCCCATAAATAGGCGATGTTGGCTTAGTAATTGTTTGAGTAATAGTTTTCGAAGACATTTCAATTTGATAAACTGCCTTAGCTGTTTTATCTGCTACATATAAGTATCCTGATTTAACAAAGATTCCTGTTGGACTTTGGAATTCAACTAATGCATATGAATCGATGAGATCACCTGCTAAATTAATAACGATAACTCTTTTGTTTCCTGTGTCAGCTATATAAAATAAGTCATCAAGATAAAAGATATCTTCTGGTGCATTGAGTCCTAAATCTTCTCCAAGAACACCTACAGGTATATATGCTGTTTGAGTAGGTATGAAACTATTTGAAGATGAAAGGGTATAAGTTTGATATGGAATACCATAATTAGCTAATTGACCTGAGGCATTAACACTTAAGTTTGCTTGTGTAAAGATGAAGATGAAAGAAAGTAGGATCGTAAATATCGTTAGTTTTTTCATATCATCACCTACTTAATCCCCGAATTAACCATTGTACTCATAACCTTGTTTTGCAAGAATATGAAGATGATTAAATTCGGTAAAAACATAATGAGCGATGCAACTGCATTCATACCCTGGCCAGCAACAACGTTAGAGGATGATGAAAGAGTCGCCATATAATAGGCAAATGTTTTAAGTGAATCTGTATTAATATAGGTCGCTGATATATCTGCATTATTCCATACTGTCTGGAAAGATAAAATTGCGATGGTTGCTATTGCTGGTTTAATCAATGGCAGTATGATCTTCAAATAAATGGTGAAACTACTTGCCCCATCTATTTTCGCGGCATCTAATAATTCATTAGGTATTTGGTCAATAAACTGTTTGACCAAAAAGAGCCCGACTGGGATAGCAATAACCGGAATAATATGGACATAAAAACTATCAATAAAGCCTAATTGTTCAATGATGATATATCTTGGGATAATAACTGCAGTACCAACAAACATCATCGCTAATGTATTGATCTTTGATATTGTTCCTTTAATATGAAACTTCAATTTAGAAAGTGCATATCCGGTGATGGTACTCAAGAAAATAGAAAGCACAACGACAACAATCGTCACAACAATACTATTAAATAAATATCTTGATACAGGAATACCTGTTGTGGTTGATGTTTGGAAAAGTTCATAAACATTCACTAAGGTTGGTCTTCTTACGAAAAAGCGTGGTGGGTATTCAATCAATTCATCAAAAGGCTTGAAGGCATGATTGAAAATATAAACCAACGGCAATAACATAAATAAGGCAACAGGTAAAACCATGAGTAAAAATGGCATTTGATCCATTCCGAATTTAGTAGGATTAACTTTGACTGCTCTATAACTATTTTTCATATCTGCCACCTAGTCCTTTTCGCCAAAGAACCGCCATGATAGCCGGCTAAAGAAATATATAATTAATAGTAATACTAAAGATAATGCAGCAGCATAACCCATGTCATACCGAATAAAACCGTAATCCTCAATATGGTTGACAATGAGTGATCCAGCATAGTTTGGTGTTGGGTTAGACCCAGAGAGTGAAACGCCTAACGCACCAGCCGAAAAGGTCCCTACAATGGCCATAACGGCACCGAAGAGCATCTGAGGTTTCATGGATGGAATTGTGATGAAGAACACTTCTTGGAAACGATTTTTCATACCATCTATAGCAGCAGCTTCATAGAGCTCTTGATCGATATTAAGTATACCTGCAAGCATCGCTAAGAAACCAATACCCATGCTTCCCCAAAGAGCAACAATGATCATGATTGTAAATAAGAAATCAGGGGATTGTAAGAATGAAATAGGTTCAACAATCATGCCTAATTGTAAGAGTATTGCATTAAGATAACCAGATTGATCGCCTGCAAAGAATACTTTCCAAACAACAGTCATTGTGACACCAGCAGTTAATGAAGGTGAGTACAAGACAATGGCAAGTACTGTTCTTAATTTATGAGGTAACTGTGCAAGTGCCCATGCCATAACAAAAGATAAAGCATATCCACCAGGACCTACTATAATCGCAAACTTAATGGTGTTAGGTAAAATGTATTTCATGAATTCTTCATCTGAAGTTAGTAAATAGATATAATTATTAAATCCATTGAAGCTAGGAAAACTCACTAAATCAAACGTTGTGAACGATAAATAGATTGCTAAAATAATTGGGATAACAATAAATGTTAAGAATAAAAGGACATATGGCAATGAGAAAAGATATGCTATTTTATCATCTTTTTTATATAGCACTTTTTCCATTTCAATATATTTTCTTAGCTTGCTCTTTTTCTTGATTTCTTTAGTCATGTGGATACCAACTTTCAATGAGTTCTCTTGTTGGTAAAATGAAAGGCTTGATGACATTTCCTTTATCATCAAGATATCCAAATTCCTTTAATTTGCGTGCTAATTCTTTATTGATTTTAATTAAGGCATCACTGACTGTACTTCTTAGATTGGAATCATCATAAACCACACTATTCCAAGTGTTACTGATTTCGCGTTCAATAATGTAACTTCCAGGTATTTTAGGAATTTCTTTTAAATGTGTCCATTGTTCAAGAATGATTGCTTTATGCTCTTCATTCCAACTGAATTGTTCAAATGCTTCTAGATTGGCACTATTCCATAAATATCTTGTACCTAGCGTGTTGAGCAAGGTATTTGAAAACATAACTTGAGTATCCGTGGACATCCACCAGGAAAGGAAAGACCATGCTTCTTCTTTTTTGTCACTCTTTTCAAAGATAACACTTGCTTGTTGTGCCCCAGACATAGAACGATTAACGACTGTTTCCATTTGATCAGTATCTGTATTGTAAACCTCATGTTCGATACCAGGAACAAGTGCGATATTCCATAAACCACTAATATCAGATGCTGCATTCATCAATTGCAAATACATGCCAAAATCACCAATTCCAATTGGTATGCTTGAATATCTAAAACTATTAAAGAAGCTAGCAACTTGGTATGGCATACTATATTCTCGGAATAGATCTGTCATAAATGTCATCGCTTCAATTGTATTTTCATTATCTAGTGCTGCTGACAATCCATCTGGAGCATAAATTTCTCCTTCAAATTGATTGATAAAAGGTCCGGTAGCATCAAATGATTTTAAAGAACTACTATTTGAAAGTGGAATATAAAAACTCATCCCATATCTTCTTAGAACTGGTAACATGTTTAAAACATCATCCCATGTATTAGGAACAGTTAAATCTAGTTGATCTAAAATATCTTTTCTATAGAATAGAACAAAGAAGTTTTCTGTTTCTGGTAATCCATAAAGTTTACCATCATAAACCATTGGAATGAGTTGTTCTGGATTGAAAACGGAGATGACATCGGAAAATCCATCCGCTTGAGTCATATCATAAAGCATACCACGCATACCATATTCATTCGGTATCCATGCAGAGATACCTAAAGCAGCATCAGGCTGCTGATCTGCTGAGTTAGCAAGCAAGAGCTTGCTATCATCACTAATAAGCGAAATTTTAACCTTAATTCCAGTTTCAGTTGTAAACTGGTCATCTGTTATTTTTTGAAGCAAGTCAACATATTGACGTGATCGATTCACCCAAACTTCTAATTCATCAGCGGTTGCTTTTTCTGTGTATGAAGTATCAAAGAATGAGAGGAAAAACCGTCCAAATGAAATCTTAAAACTATCCCATCCTTTACCGTTAGCTTTTGGTAATTCTTGATCTAATGTATGAATAAAAATAGAGTCTAAGAGCATTGGTTGTTTTAAAATGCTATCTATTTGACTACTAAGAAGCTGAACAGCACTTGAAGATCCTGTTGATAAAAGTGTTAAACGTCTCGGTAATTCATTGATATCTGCTGCAATACTTTCAATTTTACTTATTGCTGCTTGAATATCTTGCACAACTTGAGCATCCTTATCGAATCCATACATTGAACTTAGAGAAGATGTAATTAAATTAAGTTCTGTAATCCAATCAGCTAATTCTGTTTCAAGATTAGGAAAATATAAAATCATATCCCAATCAATACCTTGGTCTGTATTATTTCTTGTTAATTTTGTAATATCAAGACCAAGTTGACTCATTTCATTACTGATAATTCTTAGGCGATCAACAACAGTTGTAAACATTGAACTGTTCACTTCTAAAGTAATTTTATCACCTGGTTCTAAATAGAATAAGTAAGGTTCATTCTCAGTGTTTGAGAGTGTCAAGTTTTGCCAGCCTCGATCATATGAGATTGGCAAAACCTGCGCCTCAAGAAAAGGAAGTTCCCCATTGATATATAAACTCCGATAAACGGTCGTATTTTGCATCGTTTGTTTGACTTTGAGGGTGAGCGCATAATATCCAGGTTGTTCTACTTCTGCGAGCCATGTAACTGCATCTCCTGATATATCAAATGAGTCCGCACCCAGAACATTGAGTTTTAATTTTGTCATCGAAAAAGGAAGTACGAGTGGATCTCTACTCACACCGCGTCCAATGGTTGATGAATTTTTATAATATGCTTCCTCAGCTTCAAGGCGAACGAGTCCAGTTGCGGATGTTGCTGCTTGAGAATTGAGGTAATTTTCATAAGTTATATATTCTGTTTTAGCTTGAATTTTAATTTCTCTTAATAATAATTCACCAGAAAGTTTTTCTATTTGAATCTGATTTTCTCCTTCTGGTAAATAAAACATCAATCCATCAGGATAAAGACGTCTAGCATCTTTAAGTGACACGTATTGCCACTCTTCGACGACTTCTTGCATGACGCTCACATCATTGCCATAACGGTCTGTCCCTAATTCTTCTGTTGATTCTTTCCACAAAGTGTTTAAAGTAACTTGTGATGCTTCATAATAGGGTGCATATGCTTCTCCATTCAATTGAACAGATAATGAAATAGGCATATGTGAATCTGTTTGAGACATGTAATCAACAAATATATGATATAAGCCACTTGTTCCGACTGAGACTTGTAAAGAAATTGTGCTATCATCTATCCATTCATAATATGTTAAATCATCACTTAAATGATCACCTAAGGGTAGCACAAAATCAGGCGCTGAAATGATATGTACTTCATCACTGTCAGTAATAGCCTGTGCATAGGTTGATAAATAAGATGTATAATAATCCTCAACAGCAACTGCAGGTAAGATATCTAAAGTTGGATGAGCAACACCAGTTGAACTGAATGTTCCACTCAAACCAAGGATAATAAAAATGAGAATGAGTCCAGAAAGTCCCCATATTACATATTTTTTTAGCTTAACTGATATTTTCATATGTCCCCTCATTCATTTTTGAAAGGGAACCCCTAGACAGGGGTCCCCTTATCACTTAATGATGCATTATTTATTTGCCAATGCAGTTTCGAATTCTTGACGTGCTTCATCATATAAGGCATTTGCACGTAAATTGAGTTGTGTCTTAATATCTGCGAGTAAAACTTCACCAGCCATCAGACCGTTGATGATATCACCCATTTTATTTTCAGCATCATATGTACCTTGATATCTTGCATTGATATATCCAGGTAAATACTTTGGAGGTTCAACAATTAATGTACCGTCTTCAATAATGCTTCTTAGACTTGAAAATGATGGATATAAAGCAAAGTATGCATCTAGTAAGTCTGAGTCATTTTGAATTGGTGCAAAGTTAACTTGTGAAATACCTTCAACACTTGAACTTAAATCTAAGCGTTCTTGATATCCATCTTTACCATAACCCATCCATTTAGAAAGTAAATAAGCTTCTTCAGGATGTGCCGTATTTGATGCGACTGTAAAGAAATCAGCAACAATCGGAACACGTTTCACACCATTAACAACTGGTGTACCAATGAAATCTAGATCCCAAGTATAATCTCCTGAGTTAATTTTTGATTGAATCCAACCAAAATCCCAAGAATAATACCATTTAATTAGAATTACGCCATTATTAAAATAATCACCTTCAGGAAAAATGTCGCCAAGAACAACAGTTGATTCTTCAGCTGCAGCAGCATCAAATAATGCTTCTAATACGTAAGTAGTATCAGTTCTCATTGTGCGATATAGTTCCATTGTTGTAGCAAATTCAGGTGAATCAAGATTAAATCCATCTTCTGATAGTGTAAACCAACCATAATCAGGATTTAGTTGTGCTGGATACCAATGAATGATATGTTCAATACCTTCAAAACCAACAACACCAGTATTATTTGTACTGGCATGATTTGCAGCAGCTTTGGTCATTTGAATCACTTCATCCATTGTTGAATCAACAGTTGGATAATCCTGACCTTGATTATCATATAATGTTTGATTAACAACATAACCAGCATAATGTACTGCATTTGGTAATGCCATGACTTTTCCATCATATGTAGCTACTGATCTAATATCTTCACTCACGTTTAGATATTCTGGATCAGCCATTGCGATGTCTGTCAAATTATAAGCCCAGTCATTAATAACATAATAAGGAATGTTATCAGATTGAAAAACATCTGGTAAAGTTTGTGTTGAAGCACGAGCTGCTAAAAATTCATTCCATCCTAAATCATTATTTGTTCCTGGAATTTTTGGTCTTTCAATAATTTGAACTTCAATATCTGTATATTTTTCCATAAAAGCATCAATCATGAGTCTTTCCATATTAGGTTCTGTAGCTTCCTCTGAACCTAAATTCCAAGACGCATAAGTAATGACTGTCTTACCACTTGGTACTTCATCTTTTGTACAAGCTAATAATCCAAAAGATAATAGGATTGCTCCTACAATAATCATTATTTTTTTCATACTTTTCTCCTTATCATACCTATAATCATCATTATAAATGATAACTTCAATAAATTTGTTAAAAATTTAGTTTTTACTGAATATTTTTGAGAAAACAAAATCTAAAAATTGCGAGATAGCAGCAGTAACTACTCAAATAGCTTCTAGCTCGCAATTAAGATTATTATTTATGTACTACTTGTCTTTATTATGGTTGTACGTAAGTCGCAACTGCATTGATAATTTCAAATGTGCCAGTAGCATCATCAACGCCACCTTCAGCAAACATAATGATTTCAGTAAATCCTGCAGTAGTGAAAGTTACTGTTTGTTCAGCAGTACCAACAAATGTTACCCATTGTTCAACACCATTAACTTTAACTAAAACTTGTTTTCCATCTGTACCTTTAATTGTCACAGTCAAAGTATTCATACCAGCAACTTCTTCAGGAGTAAATACGCTCTTTAAGAAGACCCAGCCTTGTGCAACCTTTGTATATGTAACTAAGACTGTATCATCAACTGTTGTTGAAAATGAATAAGTTCCTAAATCATTTTCTGCCCAAGTTGATTGCAAATCAAATTCATAACTTAATACTGCACTAACGATTTCAAATGTACCTGTAGCGTCATCAACACCACCTTCAGCAAACATAATGATTTCAGTGAATGCTGCTGCTTTAAATGTTACCGTTTGTTCAGCAGTACCAACAAATGTTACCCATTGTTCAACACCATTAGCCTTGACCATAACTTGTTTACCATCTGTACCTTTTAAAGTGACTGTTAAGGTATTCAAACCTAAAACATCTTCAGCAGTGAATACACTCTTCAGGAAGACCCAACCTTGTGCAACTTTTGTATATGTCACTAAGATTGTATTATCAACTGTTGTTGATGTTGAATATGTTCCTAAGTCATTTTCTATCCAAGTTGGATTCAAATCGAATTCACGTGTCAAATCAACAGCAGGTTCTACATAAGTTAATTTTGTGCTGACGATCGAGAATGATCCAGTTGCTGGAGCAGTTCCTGGTTCAGCAAATAAAATGATATTAGCAAATGAAGGAGCAGTTATAACAAGTGTTACAGGATCTGTATCAGCAAATGTTACACTTTGTTCTAAAGCGCCATTATCATTTGGCTTAATTAATAATGTTTGTCCAACTGTACCTTGAACAGTAATAGTAAGTGTATTTAATCCTACACTCATTTCTGGATCAAATTCGACTTTTATCCATTCCCATTCATTGCCAGCAAGTTTCGCATAGTCAACATCTGCTACTGCATCTGTAACCACGATTGTATAAATAGATACATTGTTAGCAAACCAATCAGTTGTGTTGTATACATAACTTAATTTTGTGCTTATGATATCAAATGAGCCTGATGCTGGAGCAGTTCCTGGAGCAGCAAATATAATGACATTTAAGAAATTATCTGCTGTAACGACCACTGTTACTGGATTTGCATCTGCAAAAGTAATGGATTGTTCTAAAGCACCATTATCATTCGGCTTAATTAAAATAGTTTGCCCAGCTGTACCTTGAACAACGATTGTTAATGTGTTAAGTCCCATTGCATCTTCTTGATTGAAATTGACTTTAATCCATTCCCATTCATTACCTGCAAGTTTATCATAGTCTACTGAAGTAACACCATCAGTATTTGTAATTGTGTAAATGGTTCCAACATTTGCAAACCAATCAGCATTTGCATCAATGACTAATGTTGGATCAAAATCAAAAGGAACATAAGTCAAAGTAGCACTGTTAATTGTAAATGTACCAGTAGCTGGTGCGGTATTTGGTTCAGCAAATATAAATACATTTGCGAATGCGTCTGTAGTAAATACGAGTGTCACTGGATCTGTATCAGCAAATGTTACACTTTGTTCTAAAGCACCATTATCATTTGGCTTAATCAATAAAGTTTGTCCAACGGTACCAGATACGACCATTGTTAATGTGTTTAATCCTGCAACGTCATTTGCATTGAATTGAACTCTTAACCATTCCCATTCGTTGCCAGCAAGTTTAGCATAATCAACTGTGATTTCTCCTGCAACTTCTGTCAATGTATAAATTGTAGCTACGTTAGGAATCCATTCATCAACCATGTAAGTGTAACTTAAAGTAGCACTTAAGATTTGGAAAGATCCTGAAGCAGGTGCAACACCAGCTTCACCAAAGAAAATAATATTAGCGAAAGCATCAGCATAAACCACAACTGTAACTGGTTCAGTACCAAATGTAACTGCTTGTTCTAATACGCCACTATCATTTGGCTTAACTAAGACAGTCTTGCCTTCTGTACCTTGTAATACTAATGTTAATGTATTTAATCCAGCAACTTCTTGAGAATCAAAATTTTGTCTAAAGAATGACCATTCTTGACCTGCTATTTTAGTATAATCAACTGTGACTACACCAGCAACTGTTGTAAATGCATAAGTGTCTAGATCATTTTCAGTCCAATTTGAATTGATATCAAGTATCAGTGTTGGATCTAAATCAGGAGCAACGTAACTTAAGTTTGCACTCACGATTTCAAATGTTCCTGTAGCATTATCAACGCCACCTTCAGCAAACATAATGATTTCAGTAAATAGAGTTGCAGTAAATGTCACAGTTTGTTCAGCAGTACCAACAAATGTTACCCATTGTTCAACACCGTTAGCTTTAACAAGAACTTGTTTGCCATCTGTGCCTTTTAATGTGACTGTTAAAGTATTCAAACCAGTAACTTCTTCTTCAGTAAATACACTCTTCATATAAACCCAACCTTGAGCAACCTTCGTATAAGTAACTAATACTGTGTCGTCAACTGTTGTTGAGAATGTATATGTTCCAAGATCATTTTCAGCCCAAGTATCTTGTAAACTGAAATCTGATGTCATAAATGTTGTTCTGTGTAGTGTGAATTGACCAGAGCCTGAACCACCTGGAGCTGCAAAGATGACTACTTTATTAATAGTAGATACTGCAGTTGGTGTCATAGCTGATAGTTCAATAACGATTGTTTGTCTAGTTCCATCAAATGTAACTGATTTTTCAATGTTACCAGAAGGACTTTCAACTTTAAATAATGCTGTCTTGTTTAATGTACCTGTGACTTCGAATTCAACTTTAGCAAATGCGCTTAAGTCGCCTTCAATATGACCAACCATATAAGCCCAATCAGATGTCTTGTTATAATCAACAACTAAATCTGATCCACTAGGTGTTAAGGTGTAATTTAAATCTCCACCATCATACCATTGTGTAACACCAAATGATAAATCAGTACCATTATAGATATTCTTAATAATAACTGGAGGTTGATAATCGTAAGTTGCTGTCATGAAAGCTTCATGGATCACAAAATCACCAGTACCAGATGCGCCAGCTTTACCAAATGCAAAGATTGCAGTAATCGCATTCTTTTCAGCAGCTGTCATTGCTGAAATATCAACGACGACTTCTTGTTGTTCAGCTGTTAAGAAAATGAAATTTTCATAACCGTTTGCTGCTTTAAGTAAGAATTTTTGTCCAACAGTACCACTAACGATTGCAACGACATAGTTGAAATCAGTGAAATCGCCTTGCACTTGTGATTGCATTGTTGACCATTCTTGGCCAGCAGCTTTATCAAATGAAACGACTGTAGTTGTACCAACATATGAAATTGTATAAGTTTCTTCAGCAAAATTTTCCCACTTCATATTGAAATCGAAATTTTCGTCTGTTCCGTTATATTCATTCACGTTTGTTGGAATGTTTGAAAAGTCTGTTTGAATAATAAATCCATCAGCAACAGCAACATCAAATTTCAATTCTGAAATTGTAATATCACCAATAGAATCTTCTTTACCAGGAGCAGCAATAACCACTACTTTATCAACTTTAGCTAAGAAAGCTGAATCTGCAAGTAAATTCCATTCATAAGTGCCTTGAATACCAGTAACATTTAACCCAACTTCTTTTGCAGGTGTTGAATCATTTGTTTCTAGTTTTACAAGCATTGAGCCTGTGCCTTCAACTGTAATGACCAACTTCTTAAATATAGAAAGGTCTTGAGTGATATCAGCACTACTCATAAATGCATATGGAAAAGCAGCCTTATCGTAAGAAAAGTCTAATTCAGATGTTGTGTTTGTGTTCAATGTATAAACACCATCTCCGCCATCGGTCCATCCGCCTAAAACGTTGAATTCAGTAACTTCGGGAATAATAATAGGGTCATCTTCTTTACATGCCGTAATTCCAAAAGCTAATCCAACCATTAACAAAACTGTAAATAGTTTAAAAACTTTGTTCATTTTTCTCCTCCTAAATTTTTCAATCACTTAGATTCTTATTAAAAATATAATTATCGAAACGTTTCGAGTTTTAGAAAAAATATAATCCAGATCCTCTTTAATCCTATCAGTAATCTCTTACGCATTATCTTTTGCAAGGATTAGATACTTTTGCCATGAAACTGGATGTTTTATCATATTTGTTCTGTCGCTCGATATGGTTATCGAAACGTTTCAATCATATTATAATGTAATCGCTTTCTTTTTGCAACTAATTTCACCAAAAAAATAAATTTCTTGTAGTTTTATATAAATAGGCATCATTTATTTAAAAAAAGCATATCAGAAATTACTCCGATATGCTTTTCATTCGTAAGATTTAATTAAAAATCAATGTGTTGTGTAAATATTATTCTTCGATATATGCTCTACTAAAGTCAACAGTACCAAGAACACTACGTCCCCAATCCTTCAAATATGATTTAACATACATGAAATCTGAGTAATGGTATACTGGAACGATTGGCATATCGCCCATAATTTCATCTTGAGCAGCGTATAATTTAGCAAAGTGAACTGCAGGATCTGTAGTTGCTTGTGCTTCTTCAATTAATGTATCAAATGTTGGGTTATAATAATTAGGATCATTATAAGCATTACCATCCGTGAAGATTGCAAGCATTCCAATTGGATCCATGAAGTCAGTTAACCAACCACCACGAGCAACATCAAAGTTACCATTTGTTCTATCAACTTGGAAAACAGCCCATTCGCTATTGACTAAGTCCATTTGGAATCCAAGAACTTGATTCCATGATTCTTGAACAAGTTGTGCAACCATTGCATGTGCATCTGAAGTATTATAAGAAAGTTCAGAAGCAGCTAATGCAGCTTGAAGTTCAGCAACTGTCATATCCATTTCAGCTGCAGCTTGAGCAAACAAAGTAACTGCTTCATCAAAGTTTGAATCATCAGCAACCATGCCATAAGTACCAGCTTCTGCGAAGAAGTCATTACCTTCATTATCAATAAATCCTGGAGGTATGAAACCAGCAGCAGGAACTTGTCCACCACCTAATGCTTCAACAACAGCTTCTCTATCAACAGCATATGCTAATGCAGTACGTAGTTTAAGATTTTGGAATAATTCTACATCTAAATTAAAACTGTAATAATAAGTTCCAAGTAATGCAAATACGTGGAATTCTGGATCTTCAGCAATTAGACGAGTCATTTCTGAACTTGGAACTGCAGGAATATAATCTAATTCATCTGAATTATATTTATCATATGCAGTTGATTCATTGTCAATAAATGAACCTTCAATTTTTTCAAGTTTTACACTGTCAGCTTCCCAGTAGTTATCATTCTTTTCAAGAACTAAACCATCTCCAAGTGTATATTCAGTTAACTTGAATGGTCCATTTGAAACAGCAAGATCAGGTTTTTTAGCCCAAAGTCCATCTTCACCACCAACAGCTTCAACTGAAGACTGTTTAACAGGTAAGAAATGATAGAATGCCATCAAACTTACAAAGTAGCTTGTTGGATTATTAAGTTCAACAACAAGTGTATTGTCGTTTGGTGCTGAAATGCCTACGTTATCTCTTGATTCAGCTAATGTATAGCCAGTTTCATCATCAAGACCATCTGAGTAGTTTGTTCCTACCAGTACGCCATCGTCATCATATACATTTTCATCTCCAGTTGCATTGTCTGCTTCATCATAGAAATATACATATTCATTTGCTCCAACTACATTTGTATATTCCCAAATCCAAGCATATTCGCTAGCTGTTTCTGGGCTCATTGCTCTAAGCCATGTATATACAAAGTCTGAAGCAGTCAAATCTGATCCATCACTCCAAAAAGAATCGCGAAGTGTAAATGTAATCGTCTTACCTTCATTGGAAGTTACCCAAGACTCAGCAATACCAGGTTCAACGACGCCATTGAATTCACGAACAAGTCCTTCAAATGTATTATTGATAACGTCTCCGCCATCTGAAGCACCATTCAATGATGGGTCCAAAGTTAGTGGGTCAGCACCGATGTTCCAACGCAAAACTGTAGTGTCTCTTGGTTCTTGACATGCAGCTAGGCCGAACACGATAGCTAGTGCCACTATAAGTGTTACTAGTTTTTTCATTTTTTTCTCTCTCCTCTTTTTTTTTATTTAAACACCTATTTGGTGGTTAAACCGTTGATTTCTTCAATCAAATGACAAGCAGTCATTCGATTGGGTAAAACTTCTCTAAACTCTGGTGTTTCATTGTGACATCTGTCAACAGCATAAGGACACCGAGTTGCAAACCGACATCCTGGTTGTGGATTAATCGGACTGGTTACATCTCCTTGTAAAATAACTCTTGTATCTTTCATTCTGACTCTTGGATTTGCAATTGGAATTGCAGATAATAAAGATTTTGTATAAGGATGAAGTGGTTTTTCATATACATCATCACTCACTCCAATTTCCATCATCTTTCCAAGATACATAACACCGATACGATCGCTGATATGACGTACCATAGATAGATCATGTGCGATAAAAAGATAAGTTAGGTTAAACTCTTTTTGTAAATCTTCTAACATGTTGATCACTTGTGCTTGGATAGATACATCGAGCGCACTGATTGGTTCATCAGCAACAATTAATTCAGGATTTAAAGCAAGTGCACGGGCAATGCCAATTCTTTGACGTTGTCCACCAGAAAATTCATGGGGATATCTGCCTGCATGCTCTCTTTTAAGCCCTACTTTTTCTAGAAGTTCATGAACACGATTTTCAATATCTGTTTTTGATGTAAGAATTTTATGGGTCTTAATGCCTTCAGCAATGATTTCCGTTACTGTCATTCTAGAATTTAAGGATGCATATGGGTCTTGGAAAATCATTTGAACCCGTTTTCTAAAGGGTTTTAACTGTCTTTCAGAAACACCTGCATAATCAATACCATCAAAAATGATACTACCAGCTGTCGGACGATACAGCTTAACGATCAATCTTCCCGTTGTTGTTTTACCACAACCTGATTCACCGACTAATCCAAATGTCTCGCCTTTATAGATGATAAAATCAATACCGTCTACAGCTGCAAGAATCTTTTTATTGCCAAGTGTACTTAAATCAAAATGTTTCTTTAGTCCTCTTACTTCTAGTAAAGGTTCTTTTTCATTCGACAACATCGAATTCATCCCCCTTCACTTGAATATAGTCTTCAATTTTTGGTGCATCCTTGTGATGCAACCAACAAGATGCAGTATGACCATCTTCTAATTTGAAAAGTGGTGCTGCTTCTTTTAGACAAATTTCCATGGCATGAGGACATCTTGGTGAAAATGGACATCCTGTTGGTGGTTCTAATAGATCCGGTGGTGTGCCATCAATTGGAATTAATCTTGCTTTTGATCCTCTAACATTTTTTGGAACGGATTGATGTAATCCTTTTGTATATGGATGCTGAGGATTTTCGAAAATGTCAAAGACACTTCCTTTTTCCATAATCAGTCCACCATACATAATAACGACCTTAGAACAAATCTCAGCAATGACTCCTAAATCATGTGTAATTAAAATAATACTTAAATCAATCTTATCCTTTAAATCTCTTAAGAGTTCAAGGATTTGGGCTTGGATGGTCACATCAAGTGCAGTTGTGGGTTCATCTGCTATAAGTAGCTGAGGATCGCACGATAATGCCATTGCAATCAATGCTCTTTGTCTCATCCCACCTGAAAATTGATGGGGATACTGATTCATTCTAGTTTCTGGTTCTGGAATATTTACTAGCTTCAAAAGTGAAATAGCATGAGCTTCAGCTTCTTGTTTTGACATCTGTGTATGTTCTAAAATCACTTCTTTTATTTGACTTCCAATTTTAAATAGTGGATTCAAAGATGTCATTGGATCTTGGAAGATCATTGCAATATCTTTACCTCTAATATCAGTAAGTTCATGGTGCGTCAGCTTAGATAAATCTCTGCCTTGAAACAGTATTTCTCCTTCTTTAATTCTACCTGGTTCATCAATCAAACCCATAATAGATAGCGATGTTACACTTTTGCCAGATCCTGATTCTCCTACAATACCCAAGATTTCTCCTTTTTCAAGATCAAAAGAAATGCCACGTACTGCTTGAACTTCACCCATGTGAGTGAAAAAGCTGGTCTTAAGGTTCTTAACCTCTAGTACTTTCATATGCGATTACCCCTTTCTCAGCTTAGGATCGAGAGCTGATCTAAGCCCGTCACCAAAGAAATTAAATGCTAGAATGGTAATTGCAATTGCTGATGCAGGAAATACCAACTGATAGAATGATGATCTAAAAACTTCAACAGCATCATTGGCTAGAGATCCCCAAGAAGCTTGTGGAGCAGATGCTCCAAGTCCAATAAAACTTAAAAATGCTTCAGTAAAGATTGCACTAGGAATCATCATGGTTAATGAAACAACTATAGGACCAAGTGCGTTTGGAATTAAGTGTCTAAAAATAATTTGTCTCTTAGGGACACCTATAGCTCTTGCAGCGAGAACAAATTCTTGATTTTTAAGTCCTAAGACTTGTCCTCGAACAAGTCTTGCCATACCAACCCAATAGACGAGTCCTAAGGTGAGAATGACTGTAAACATACTATTATCATCTAGGATAACCATAATCAAAATAACATATAAGAGCAAAGGAATGGAGTTAATGACATCAATGATTCTCATCATGATATTATCGACTGTTCCCCCTTCTAAACCTGAAATACTACCATAGAGAACGCCTATGAGAAGATTGACGAGTGCCGCAACTAATGCAATAAATAATGAAATACGAGCACCATACATGACTCTTGTTAACACATCTCGTCCCATATTATCAGATCCCCAAGGAAACATTTGATTGGCGACTGTTTTATAGATACCTTTATACTCATATCCTCGATAAGTAATGCTAAAGTTAATACCTTCAAATGCCAAGTCTTCTTGCAATTTATATGAATAATCAAGAATGACTTCTTCACCTTCATATTCAAAATAATACTTTTGTTCAACTGCATCCAATCTAATTTCATCAAGTTTTACTAAAAGCATACCTTTTTCAGTTACAGCATACAAATCATATTGTGTGCCATTGAAATAAAAGAATGTATCTCCTGCTTTTGTAATAGTAAGTCTTGGAGGAATGTTGGTATAGCCCACGACTTGAGTACTATCTAAAAATGGTGTAAAAAATGGACCAAATACACCAAACAAGGTAACAAGAACAATAACAACTAAACCAATCATGGCTAAAACGTTTTTCTTAAGTCTTCTCCATGCATCTTTCCAATAAGTTAATCCTGGTCTGATTTGTTCGTTACTGATTTTTGCTTCAGCACTTACAAAATTAAAATCGCTCTTTTTCATATCAATCACCACTCTTCTTGCCGAGTCTTATGCGTGGATCAATAAGCGAGTAAGCAATGTCCACAAGTAAAACCATTATGATATAGAAAGCGGCGTAAAATACTGTAACACCAACAATCATTGTATAATCTCGATTGGATACACTGGTAACGAATCGATCACCAATACCAGGAATATCAAATACATTTTCAACAACAAATGATCCAGTAAGTACTGCAGCAATCATTGGTCCAACATAAGTAATGACTGGAATAATTGCATTTTTGAGCGCATGTTTGTACATTACTTTATATTCTTTGATCCCGTTAGCTCTTGCAGTACGTATATAATCTTGTTG
Organism: Bacillota bacterium; assembly: GCA_018817915.1. Classification (GTDB taxonomy): domain Bacteria; phylum Bacillota_I; class Bacilli_A; order Acholeplasmatales; family Acholeplasmataceae; genus Peloplasma. The sequence continues at coordinate 12,067 of JAHISX010000043.1, read as the reverse complement.
TAGTACTTCTAACATGCTTGATCTCGTTAATCTTGCAACAAATGATAATGAATACCCAGATAATGCAATGACTGGTCCTATATAATACAACGGATTAGGACCGAAGCCACCTGTTGGTACCCAATTCAATTTGACTCCAAAATAATAAAGGAATAGAGTCGCAATAACAAAGCTTGGGATTGTCACCCCTAAAGTTGCTAAAATCATCACAATATAGTCAATAGGTTTATTTTGTTTTAATGCTGAAATAATGCCAATAGGAATACCAATCATAACAACCATGATGACAGACACAATACCGATTTTTGCTGATACAGGAAATCCTACAGCAATGATTTCATTGACTGTATAGCCTTTATACTGAAAAGAAGGTCCTAAATCAAAATGAAATAGTCCATTCATATAGTCAAAATATTGTTCCATTAATGGAGCATCTAAATTATATTTAGCAAGCAGTCTAGCTTCAATAACAGGATCTAGTGTACGTTCACGTGTAAATGGTCCACCTGGAATCGAGCGCATCATAAAAAACGTTAGTGATGCAATGATGAGTAAGGTGAAAAATGCCGAAAACACGCGTTTGGTATAATAGACCATTATGAGTTGCCTCCATATGTTGATTAATATCACTAATTAATATTTGGTTAATTATACTGCAATATCATATAAATTACAAGTCCAAATGACACAAATAACTTGCATTGATCATGCCATCAGCCCTTATTTATATTTATGTTATAATATAATATATTATAAAACTGATAATGTACTAAAATGGATGAAAACACTTTCATAAATAGAAGCTGTTATTTGTTGTTTTTTTCCTTTTTTAATGATCAATAAAAACGTCATTGATTATTGTGCTAAATTTGTAAAATATCATTATTTATATATTCTATTTTGGTGACTGATGAATGAAAATATTGAAAATTTTCAACAAAAGTTCAAATCGAATTTAATTTGGTGGAAGTTTATGATCAAACCAATCTGATTGATATTGAGTTTTATCAAAAAAGGCGTATAATATCGATTGGCATCATCAAATATGAGGTTCTATGATAAGAATAATGGAGTTTATAATAAAAGATAAGGTCTTTTTAGTTGCAATGATTTTTGCTGTTTTTTCCATGTTCATCACCACACCATCGTTAGCATATTTGGACTATGTCAATTGGAAAGTCTTAATCATTATGTTTACTATAATGATTGCTGTTTCCGGTATCTATGAAACGCATTTTTTTGATTATGTAGCAACAAAATTGGTGATGCATCTAAAAAACATCAAATGGGTTGGTTTAGTAATTGTTCTTGTAACATTCTTTTTAGCGATGCTGCTGACCAATGATGCCGTATTATTGACTTTGATTCCATTTACAATTTTTATTACGAAGCATACACATCAAGAAAAACACGCAATAACTATTTTAATCTTACAGACCATTGCTGCCAATATGGGTAGTGCATTAACCCCAATGGGAGATCCTCAAAACATTTATCTATATGCTTACTTTAATATTCCATTCTCATCTTTTTTATCCGTTACTTTCCCAATCACTCTGATGGGTTTATTGTTAATAGTAACCACTTTATTGATTAGGATACCTTCATCTACTTGTGAACTCAATATCACTACTCCTGTAGTTGATCTGCGTAGGTTATTTCTCTATCTGCTTATATTAATTAATGCATTACTCAACATACTTAGAATTGTTCCAGAACTCTATACGTTGATCATCACTTTGATTTTAGTGATGATTTACGGCAGACATTTATTAAGACGTGTTGATTTTCACTTATTACTTACTTTTCTTGCATTTTTTATTTTTACAGGCAATCTATCACAAATACAAAATGTACAAATTTTTGTTTCTCAATTATTAAATACAAGATATTCAATATTCTTTTCTGGCTTATTCGTCAGCCAATTGATTAGTAACGTCCCAACTGCTGTTCTTTTATCGACATTTACACCAGTTTATTTATGGCAACCTTTACTCCAAGGGGTTAATATTGGTGCAATGGGAAGCATTATTGCATCTTTAGCTAGTTTGATTACCTTCAAGTATGTTCTTAGAGATTATCATCAGCAAATTAAGCATTACTTGATTCAATATACGATACTTTGCATAATCTTTATAATCATCATCAGTACAGTTGTTCTTATCTTTTTTTAAGACGAAAAGTCCAATAAATTTATATTAGACTTTTTTTTATTCATATTAACAAAAAAATAGAAATCAAGCAATTTGATTTCTATTTTTGCATTTGTATTACTTCTTTAAATTGTAGAATGACTTTAATCCTAAGTATTGTGCTGTTTCAGCAAGTTGATCTTCAATTCTAAGTAATTGATTATACTTAGCAATACGGTCTGTTCTTGAAGCACTACCTGTCTTAATTTGACCAGCATTCGTTGCAACAACGATTTCAGCAATTGTTGTATCTTCTGTTTCACCACTTCTGTGTGAAACAACAGCAGTGTATCCAGCACGTTTAGCCATTTCGATTGCATCAAATGTTTCTGTTAATGTACCGATTTGATTAACCTTGATTAAAATTGAGTTTGCAATACCCATTTCAATACCCTTAGATAGCTTTTCAGTGTTTGTAACAAATAGATCGTCACCAACTAATTGAATCTTACTACCAAGTTTCTTACTTAAGTAAACCCAACCTTCCCAGTCGTTTTCATCTAAACCATCTTCAATTGAGATGATTGGATATTTTTCAACAAGGGTTGCATAGAAATCAGAAAGTTCTTCACTTGTGAATTCTTTTCCGCCTTCTCCAGCAAGGACATACTTCTTAGTTTCTTTGTTATAGAATTCAGATGATGCAACATCCATACCTAAGAAAACATCTTTTCCAGCTACATAACCAGCTTTTTTAATCGCTTCTAGAATGACTTGAAGAGCTTCTTCATTTGACCCAAGATTTGGAGCAAATCCACCTTCATCGCCTACGCTCGTGTTATAGCCTTTAGCCTTAAGAACGCTCTTAAGATTATGGAAGACTTCAACACCCATGCGTAATGCTTCTTTAAACGTTTTAGCACCTACTGGTAAAATCATAAATTCTTGGAAATCTACATTGTTATCTGCGTGAGATCCACCATTGATGATATTCATCATAGGAACTGGTAATTGTTTAGCATTGAATCCTCCAAGATATTGGTATAATTCAACACCTAAGAAATCTGATGCTGCTCTTGCAACAGCCATTGATACACCTAAAATTGCGTTTGCACCCAATTTTGACTTGTTCTTTGTACCGTCAAGATCAATCATTAATCTGTCTATTCCAACTTGATTGGTTACGTCAAACCCAACCAATTCTGGAGCTATAATTTCGTTCACATTATGAACTGCTGTTAAAACTCCCTTGCCTAGATAACGTTTTTTATCACCGTCTCTAAGTTCTACTGCTTCGTGTTCACCAGTTGATGCTCCTGATGGAACAATCGCGCGTCCAAAAGCTCCAGATTCAGTGTAAACTTCAACTTCGACAGTTGGATTACCTCTTGAATCTAATACCTCGCGTGCGTAAATATCGCTAATAAATGGCATTTTATTCACTCCTTTATTTAGTTTTTGCCTTGTTATTCTACTACTATATATTATACACAAAATCTTTGTGTTAATAAAGAAAATCATCAATAAAAACGTTTACTTTAGGTATCTTACGACATAAATGTTGATTACGATGAAAAAGAAGACATCGATTAAATTTCCAACCGTTAAAAAACTTGAACTTAAAATGTTTATAAAATTAAAATGTAGCAGTGGGTTAAAAATGAAATTGATATACTCTCCAACTAATCCATTGGTCATAAAGACTAGTCCATATGCATACACACATTGAGTAAGATAGTAAGTTACAAAAAGAGAAACTATAGCAATAATCGCATAAGCAATATGATAATTTGTATATGCATCTCTGATTCTTCTAGCCATTGTTATACCTAAAATGAAAAGAAACATCCAGATTAATGATATATGAAATATTTGAACAACCAATAAATGAATGGTTCCAATAAGCAAACCACCAATAATAGACATGAAAACGGCCTGTTTGATGACAGGCAGTAAGTCTTTCCTATTGATAGGTTCCTTAAACATTTCAGACAATTTCATAATTATCCCTCAAATCTATTATAACATATTAGAGCTCTAAATATTTCATTCTAGGCTTTAGCAACAAGAAGACAATGCTCACTAACGCGCCTTTTACAATATTAAAAGGTAAATATAAAACGAGTAATGCCCAAAAATATTGTGCATAAGTAAATGGTGAATCCGGAATAAAAGTAAAAACCGTATAATGCAATCTACCACTGATTGATAGTACCGGCACATAAGGATTTGGCAATGTGTAATAAATTGGCGTTGCAATAAAGAAATTGAAAGCAAATAAGATCACAGTTAAAAATAATGTAATCGTTAAAGTTGTAACGATAAATTCGTTTCTCTTAATCTTATTACCATTCACACTCACTTCATAAATAAGTGGTTTATCTTTGATCTTTAAAAATCTTCTTGAAAGATTATAAGCTATGATGATCGAAAACGAAGCAACCATAGCAACCATCTCACCAACAATACCATCCAACGAAAATCCTAGAAATAATCTTCTAGAGAAACTTCGTATCAAAACAACAATCATTGTTTCTTTATTTCCTAAGACAAGCAAAGCAACCAATATAGCAACTTCACTAAAATCGAGTTTTAGAAAACTAGCACCAGGAATCGGCCAAGTAATTTCTACTAATCCTAAGACAATAGAAACTGCAGCTAATGAAACAACATATAACATTTTTTTTAATCGTAAGTAATTTGACATGATTTACCTCCTAAGTAACAAAAAATCGCCAAATTACTTCGGCGACAAAAAGGCATGTCAAACTGACATTACTTCTTCCATCCAGACTTTACTGTCGGTCCTTGAGTTGCACAAGGTCTGCCCTAAGGCTCGCGGACTATGACCGCCGGTAGGGAATTTCACCCTGCCCCGAAGTATTACACACATATTTTATCATAATTTTTATAATATTCCAATAGTGACACTTGAAAACGTTTTTTTTGCGTTGAATTTCGCTTCCGTAGGATTTTCAAGTATAATAGAGTTGATAAAGCTTTCGAAGGAGTAAATAAAATGAATAAAAAATTTGCAGCATTAATTATTATGGATGGCTATGGACTTGCTCCATCAAGTGATAGCAACGCAGTATCACTTGCTAAAAAACCATTTTTAGATCAATTATTTAAAGATTATCCAAATAATGTATTAGAAGCTAGTGGTGAATATGTAGGGTTACCAGATGGACAAATGGGTAATAGTGAAGTTGGTCACTTAAACTTAGGTACCGGACGTGTTGTTTATCAATCACTAACTAGAATCAATGTCGCAATTAAAGACGGTTCATTCTTTAAAAATCAAGCATTTCTTGACGCCATTGATCATGCTAAAAAAAACAATAGCAAGCTTCATATCTTTGGACTCGTCAGTGATGGTGGTGTTCATGCATATCCAACACATATCATGGCACTTCATGATTTAGCAGTATCGCAAGGGATAACACCTTATCTTCATGCCTTCATGGATGGTAGAGATACACCGCAAGTCTCAGGACTAGGTTATTTAAAGACTTTAATTGATCATGGAATGAAAGTTGCTACAGTATCTGGCAGATATTATGCGATGGATCGTGATAACAACTGGGATCGCATTCAATTAGCAATTGATAATATGATTTTAGGTACTGGAAAGAAATTTGATGATGCACTTGTTGGCACACAGGTATCTTATGATGCTGGCATCACTGATGAATTCATCGTACCATTTGTTGTAGATGAAAAAGGTTTAATTGGTGATCACGATTCAATTATATTCGCTAATTTTAGACCAGATAGAGCGATAAGAATTGCTACAGCCTTTTCTAACCCAAGTGAAGCAAATATTTACCATACTGAAGGTAAGGCAAGTTTTGATCCTAAAAATGTACCAACAGATATATTCTTTGTTTCTATGATGCATTACAACAAGACTGTTAAAGGACCTCTTGCTTATGAACTTCAAGTCTTAAATAATCTTTATGGTGAAGTCATAGCTGATGCTGGTCTTAAGCAACTTAGAATTGCTGAAACTGAAAAATACGCCCATGTCACCTTCTTCTTTGATGGTGGACAAGAAAGAAAATTAGAAGGTGCTACAAGAATTCTTGTAGAATCTCCTAAAGTTGCTACCTATGATTTACAACCTGAAATGAGTGCATTTGAAGTTAAAGATAGAGCTGTAGAAGCAGTCTTATCAGGTAAATTTGATACGATGATTTTAAACTTTGCTAATCCTGATATGGTTGGTCATACAGGATCAATTCCAGCAGCAATTAAAGCTGTAGAAACAGTTGATCAATGTACTCATGAGGTCGTTGAAGCAATCCTTTCTATTGGTGGTGTTGCTATCGTGATCGCAGATCATGGTAATGCAGAAAAGATGAGAAGCGAAGATGGAGAACCACATACGGCTCATACAACCAATCTTGTTCCAGTTTTAATAACTAAAAAAGATATTAAAGTTGGTACTGGTTCATTATGTGATGTTGCACCAACATTATTAGATTTACTTGATGTTAAGCAACCAAAAGAAATGACAGGCCATAGTCTAATCATTAAATAAATTGTTTTTAAGTTATATATAAAAGATGATTGTGCAGATATTTCACAATCATCTTTTTTGTATTCATTTATAAAATAAAAATTTTGCACTTATCTCATTGATAAAGATAATGATTAGTTTTTTTCCAGATTGTATACGATATAGATAAATTAAAATAGTAATCAAAGTTAGCCATTCTTGCTGTTTGGATCAATATCTATTAATGGAGTATTAGAACAATATGCAACATATTTTTTTACGAAATGTAGCTAACTAAACTCAATGAGTTATTAGTCTGTGAAAATTTCCAATAAACGATGTGCTCTCTGAAATAATAGACAATAACTTTATTCGTTCTTTATATAATAGGGATCTCTTCAACTATGATTTCTTCATATACTTCTACTTCAGGATCAAATAAAATCTTTCCATTAATGAAGTGTGGAATGTCACAGTTTTTATAGCCTTTTGCTCTTGTTGTAATGCTTAACTCTAAGGTTTCAAAAAGAGCAGGACTGAATGAGTTTCGTGGTTCTTTCATTCTATCAGCTTCATATACAGGTAGTAATATCTTTTGAGCTTGACCTAAATAAATGGATTTTTGGTTCCCTTTTTTTGCTTGGAAAGTGTTCATATTCCAAACAAATTGCCATTTATAATGTTTAGGATGGACAAATTCTAGAAACACATTTGACGTTCGCTCTTCAAATACTTGCTTCTTCTGATGAAGATTCTGTCTATAATGAAAACAACTCGGAATAAATCCAACATTCTGAACTTCATCTAATGTGAGAACTCTTCCTACAGAATAAATATTATAGATATAGATATACTTATCCCTACTGGGAGGAAGAACATCTTTTAAAAAGTAAAAATACATATAACAAGCATCTGCTGTTTGTTCTTCAACTGCTTCGCATGGAATTTTATAGGCATATATGCCATTTATTTCTAAACCTTTAATTTCATATTCTCTATACGAGATTAAACGCTTAATTTTGGGCATTTCAGTGTCAAGAAGCTGCATAATTGTTTCCACTTGATCAATTACCTTTTGATGAGTGATGTCAGGTTTATATAAAGTATTAACATAGTTCCCTGTGATATCCATCTCATAATATTCATCAATGTAATCCATAAAATCTCGATATGTGAATCGAGCTTTCTCTTTGATGATAGGAAGTAATCTACCTATACTCCACTGATAATAGGCTAATGCAATCATAGCTAATCTTGATTGTGGTGTATTTTCATCAAAGATCTCACTGTAGTCCTCAAGGGTTTTCTCTGTTGCCTTCTCATTGGTCATTTTATCAATAATATTTTGTTTGTAATCCATATAAATTTCTTGTATGAGTAAATCTTCAAAATAGTATTCTTTTTTCATCGTCTCGGACCTAATCTCTCCATCCATAAAAGTGCATCACTCTCTAATTTGTGAATTAGAAGTGAAGTAGGATATCGTCTATTGGATATACTTAATATTTGATTTCCCATAATTTTAGAACCTCCAAAGAGCGTTTCACCCATTTGATATATCTCTCTAGTTCCATAGGAAACAATCAAACTAGTTTCCATTACGCGTGCTTGTGCCAAATTCATTGGGCCTGTACTTAGCATATCGAACCCTGGCCCAAAAGTTGCTTCATGTTGAGCTTTTCTTCTCTCAAGGTTTTTTGTAATACCAACATAAAATACACCTTCACCATCACTCAGTGTGTAAACATAATAATTATTTTTGTTAACTTTTGAATAATTTGTCTCTGTTATATCTGCTATCATTATTAATCCAGCTGTTATTAGCAATAATATAGCTATTGTATCACCAATTGGAAGAGGACCATCTGCAACGGCAGAACCCGCTGCTAATTTCAAAAGAAAAATAACAATCTGCGGAGTAGTTCCACTTGGATCAACATACATCACTGGGTTGTTGGCACAATACGCATACTTAGAAGCTATTAGATTATTTCTCCTTATCTGAGAATATTCTTAGAGCATTAGTAGTGATAATCCCTTAAATAAACTTGAGGTTATTTTAGCACATTTTCACTGAACTTTAATAATGAATTATACTTCATTAATTTGATTTTCTTTTAGATTTTCTATCTTCAAACTTGAATATTTTCTGATTGCTTTTAGTATATTTGGGTTGAAACTCATTTGTATAATATCTCTGTTTTTGATTAGTTGATAATAAGACATTCCTTCAGTGGATAGTTTGCTTATAAATAACCACTGGTCAACTCTATTAAAGAGTCTTACCTCTTTTATATCTTTCCATAAAAAATCTTGCTTAAAGAACCGGTTAAATAACGACTTATGAACACCTTCTTCATCAAAAGAAATCATTGAAAAACATTTGTTTAGGCTGAATGCTAATGTGAATGTTGGAAACCCACCAAGTATGATAACTAATAATATAGTAGTAAGTTGAGAACGATTTTCTTCAGATGGTGTCGGTAAAATAATGAATGTCAGTACAAATGCAAAATAGCTTATAATAACAATAAATAATATTCCAAATAATATGAATGGTGATACGAGATACTTTGTTTTCGTTTTATTCATAACAATCCTTCCTAATCACATCCAGCATATAAATCAATGACAATTTCATTATTGTCATCAAATAATAAGTTGGATAGTGAGTTAACAAATGATCCTACTGCTCCATATGTGACTGCTAAAAAGGCTGTTGTTGTGTTTAGTGAAAGTGAGGTATTCAATCTACTAAGTAAATTTAAGGTTGTATCTGTCACACCTTTAAACAAACTTGGTGTTGAACGAACTATATAACTCATTATACCAAAACTTCCTAGAGTCACAAGTGCAGCAACAGCACCTACAACAAGTGCATGATTTCCATTTATTTTGTCCCAACCTTTTGTCATCCCCTGAGACACAACATCTCCTAAATAGCCTCCCACAAAACCCGCACCTGTAGCTAATGCTCCTCCTGCAACAGGACCTAAAACTACTGCCATAGCAATACCGACACTAATAATAGCACCCGCAACTGCTCCACTGCAGAATCCTGCAAATATATCATCACCGTTAATTGCAGCAGATACTGCACCAGCAAAACCTCCAATAAAAGCACCAATTGCAACTGTTCCAAGTATTGCCAAGAATGATTTACCATGTGGATCAATATTCATTACAGGTGTAATGTATCCATAAGTAACCACAACAAATTAGTAATGTTGGGTTAAAATGGAGCTAATCATGCTAAAAAACCATATTGATTTTTACATATTTTACATATCAAGTCTGTGTTCAATCTATGTTAGCATGTTATACAAAATGCAATGCAAAAACGACAATAAATCATTAACTTATCATATGACGATTATGTTTAAGTTTTTCCTTTGTTCATACACATCTCACTGCAGTTTTTACCACATTCGATATTTATCAATTGTAGCATCATCATATTCAAACTTTATTGTTTCTAATACTTCACATATAAAATTGTATAGCTGTTCTCTTTCTTCAACACCAATAAGATCTGACTCATTATTGATTCCATTCAATTCTAGAATAAGTGTTTTTAGCATTCCGTTGACTTCATTTGAATCGCTATATGAATCTAATTTCAGAATATTATCAATAAACGCATCAAGTGAAGTTGAAATCAGTTGAATCCCTTCATCGGTATATACATCTTGATATAACACATCAGTCTCAAGTAAATCTTCCCAAACATCAGTGGGCTTGCACTGATGTTTTAGCATATTCAATTTTTCTCTAATTTCTACATGTCTGTTCTTCTCCATAATTCAATCTCCATGTCTCCTCTCGTTCGTTTTCCAAAATTTTTATAATCATCAGTGAATTTAATCGCTTCCCTATTCTTATAATAAAAGAAATGCTTTCTAATTGGTAAAACTCCCTGAGTTTCAAGTTCAATAATTGGTGTCATGTTTCCATCTATGACATTTGATTCAAACAGTAAAAATGTTCTCAAATTTCCAAGTGACTTTAAAAATGAAAGACTAGGAACATTTAGAAATTTTTGAAGTCTTAAATAGATCAATTGTTCAAGAGCACTTAAGCTCTCAATATTATTAATCCTTCTACAGTTTTCTATCTCCAAATGTTTTAATGAGAAATTTAACCTTGAAATAGCTTCTATATTGCTCAACTCTAAATTATTGATGAGTAATAGAACCTTAAGATTATTTAAACTCTCAATACCATCAAGTGAAGTACATTTAATATTTCTTAAATAGAGTGTATCTAACTGCTTAAGTTCTTTAATTGATGAAAAATCGTGGTAATATTTTGTGTCTCCATACCCATATAGCCATAATGATTTCAGAGTCTTTGCGAGATTTAGGTTTTTCAGCCTACTTGGATAATTTGATATTAAAGCTTGCAACCCTTCAATTTTGCTTACATCGATTTCATTTAAACCATCGATTTCAAGTGATCTAATCTCTTTTAATTCATAAAGAGCTGAATAATCAATATCACCAAGAATTTTAAGATATTTAACATGTGGAGTTTCCTTTAAAAAGGATAAATCCAGTAAGCCACTTGCTTTTACATCTATGATTATCTTATCAATTTCATGAGCATTAATAAATTCAATATACTTACTCACATTTGATTCAGTAATCACTATAGCTTCATATTTAAGTAACGCTCCACGATAATGAAAGATTGAACCAAATTCAAAACCGCTATATTTGTCCTGAAAATAATACATTAATTTCCCTCCTTAAGCACCTGTATCGGTTGAATAATAGTGTCCATATTTTGCAAAATAAATAGATCTCCCCGGTGACCAAATCAGATTATAAAGTTCATCACATCCACCAGTTTTGTATCCAAAATCAACCATCAACATATATTCCTGCATGAATGCTTCATCATTAGTTTGTTTAGGTATAAACATGAATCCATTAGGCAAAGTTCCATGTGCGAAAGATTGAGCTGCTGCTGAAATAAACATTCTTGCCATACCACCTTTCCCAACATACATCTTGCCAGATTCAAAACTTATAACATAAGCACCTGTTGTATTTTTTTTCGAGAAAGCTGAAACTGCTACAATTATTAGTCCACCAATAATTTCTTTTTTTAAGCTGCTGATTGTGCTTTGAATTGAATTATATGCATCTCTTAGATCGTTGATAATATTATCCGGAGATGGAAATACAGTTGGGTCAATTGAATAAAGAACGTATGCAACAAGCAAGACTGCTACTCCAATAATAGCAGCAGGTATGAATGGTAAGGCTAGCATTCCGTCGCTGTCTGTATACATTACTGGATTGTTTGCATAGTATCATCAAATATATCATTTTTTTGAGATATACTAAATTCATAGATTTGGAAACAATTAATTTTTATGGATTTCCTAGATTATTATTTAACCCAAGAATTTCTTTATCACAATATTGTC
>JAHISX010000042.1 GCA_018817915.1 Bacillota bacterium | reverse complement strand
TTTCAACTGTTTTGGGTTAAAATATCCTTGTAAATAATTGGGTCTTTGCATACTTCAATTATACCAAAAAACCACCCTGGATTCCAGAGTGGCTTTTTTGTTATCAAGGCTGAAACTAATCTATTTCGTTACAGCCTCTTTGTTTTATATGATCTTTTTGATTTCCTCAATTTGATATTTATAGTATAAACTTGGGCTGTACGTGTCAGAATACAACATGACTGCTTGTTGAGAAGATCGATGCAATCCAATATTAATCGTTGATATTAGGAATCTTTTCGTCCTAATAAAGACAATTTCTTTAATCGCTTCTTTTGTATGATCATCTAATGTATCAATCTCTTTGATTTGAGAAATAATGAGATGTGTAACTCTCTTTTTTGCCTTAAACTGCTGATCTCGCAGTTTATTTACTTCTGTGTCGACTCTTTCTAGATAGAATTCAGCATTTTTGTTCTTAAGAACAATAAAGATTGTGAGTATATAGTTTCTAAATATTTTTTTGATATGATCATAATCAATCCTATAATATAAACTATATGTATTATCTGAAAAGAAACACTCATATCCATTTTTGCGGAATACGGCACCTGCAGCATCTATGCTCTTCAAATTTAAAATATTTAAAGGCTTTGCTTCATTTGCTCTAATTTTGATTAAGTATGACATATTCGTTATTTGATCTAATGTATTTTGATAATGTGCTGTTAGAAATAACAAACCAAGCAATGTTGAAAGATAAATTGGATAAGTAATATTTGCATTTTCAATCAATAAGTATGCAAGTAAATCTCCAACAACTAAAAGTATAACAATACCTATAAATGATAAGAGTGCAATTAAAAACTGACGATTGATCTTCTTGATATCGCTCATGACATAGCTACCGCGGCTAAAACAAATCCAGCAACAACGAAAGTAGCTGATGCTATGAGTATTTCTAGGAACAATGTGGTCTGAATTTCAATATCCTTATCTTTTTTAAAATCAATAAATTTAGGGTAATTCGATTTAAAAGATGATGACATGATAGTTCTCATCATATAGTTGAAGCCTTGAAAAATACGATATGCATGGGTTATAGCAGCTATGGATGGTAGGAAAAATATAATACCAACAGCGAATATGACATTCGATGCATTTGCATATGAAAAATGAGTACCATAAATCCATAAATGCAATAAAAATGCAAGAACAAACATGATTAAATAAATGAATAAAAATCTACCATATTTCATTTGTTTGCTAATTGAGCTTTATACTTTTCGAATTCTTCAGTATTGCATAACACAAAATGATCTGGTTCAATTTCTCTTAAAGATGGCTCTTCCTTTGAATAGTCGTGTTGTTTTTGAGGATTATATCTTTCTGTCTTGCCTCTTTGTTGCTCATAAAGTGGATCAGGTAATGGAATGGATGCCATAAGTGATAATGTATATGGGTGCAAAGGATTTGTAAAGATAGCATCTTTGTTTCCAATTTCAACAATTTTACCATAATACATGACGCCTAAACGATCACTAAAGTATTTAACTACGGATAAGTCATGTGCAATAAACATGATTGTAATACCGTTTTGTTCTCTTAAATCGTTAAGTAGGTTAATCACTTGTGCTCTAATAGATACGTCAAGAGCTGATATCGGCTCATCTGCAACAATGAATGATGGTTCGACAATCAAAGAACGTGCGATACCAATACGTTGACGTTGCCCACCACTAAACTCATGTGGATAACGACTTGCGTGTTCTGGTACTAATCCTACGGTTTTCAATGCAGCTTTCACACGGTCATCAATATCTTTTTCGTTTTTATACCCATTAATTCTTAAACCCTCTGCAATAATTTCCTTAACAGTCATTCTAGGGTTAAGTGATGCAATTGGATCTTGGAAAATCATTTGCATTCTACGCATCAAAAGTTTATTCTTATGAATTAGATTGTATCTTAATTTAGAAATATCTTGTTTCTTTCTTAAGTCATTAAGCTTGATTTCTTTTTCGAGATTTTTCAAATCAACCAATAATTCTTTATACCCTTTATTTGCGAGTATAAAGTCGTCTTTGTTTTCTTTGGATGTACCTTCAAGCTTAGCTTTCGCTTTTTTAACAACCTCATTCAACTCTACAATTTGAAGACTGACTTCTTGATTTAACTCTTTATACTTATTGATGATATCATCATATTCTGGGAAGGATTTTATATCTTTTTTAGCAATTTCAGCATCGTCATCTGTAATTTTTTCAAATTTCTTATCTTTTTTAGCAAGTCGCAAGATATCTAATGAGGCTGATTTTTCAGTATTATACTTATCATGAACTTCATTCGACTTTTCATCATATGTTTCTTTGGTAATGACTTGATTTTTTAAGTTATCCGAAAGTTCTAATAATTTTAATTTTTTTTCTTCATCCAGATTTTGCATAATGCCTTTATGAGTTTTCTTTGCTGCTACGACGTCACTGACAATACGAGTGCCGTGGAAAAATACTTCACCACCACTAGATGAATACAGTTTTATAATGGTTCTACCAGTTGTTGTTTTCCCACAACCAGATTCACCAACTAATGAGAAAACTTCGCCTTTATAAATGGTAAATGATATACCATCTACAGCCTTATTAAGCATTTTATTTCGACCAGAGCCTAATTTAAAATATTGCTTAAGTCCCTCTACTCTTAAAATTTCTTCTCTATTTTCACTCAATTTTTCTCACCTGCACTTGTCTTACTTTTTTTGGGAGCAGCTTCATCCAGTCTATCTTGAGCATCACTCTTGTATTTATCAATTCTATCTTTGATGATCTTCGGAATTTCTATTTTTGGAGCATTTGGATGTAGCAACCAAGTTGCGGCATAATGATGATCGTTAACTTTAAAGAAAGGTGGTTCCTCTTCAAAATCAATTTTCAGTGCATAAGGATTTCTATCTGCAAAAGCATCACCTTTTGGAGGATAAAGCATATCTGGTGGTGTACCTGCAATTGATAATAGTTTTTCAGTTGTGTCTAAATCAGGTACACTTGATAATAATGCCCAAGTATAAGGATGTTTTGGATCATAGAAAATATCATTTGCTGTACCATATTCAACAATCTTACCTGCATACATAACAGCAACTCTGTCAGCCATATTCGCTACAACACCAAGATCATGTGTAATAAATATAACAGATAGATTACGTTCTTTTTTGATATCTTTAATCAGATTCAATATTTGTTGCTGAATGGTAACATCAAGAGCTGTCGTAGGCTCATCACAAATAAGCATTTCAGGGCTTGCTGTGAGTGCAATCGCAATAACGATACGCTGTCTCATACCACCAGAAAATTGGAATGGATATTGCATAAACCTCTTTTCTGGTTCTGGAATACCAACTTCGTTCATAATTGTAATTGCGCGTTCATAAGCTTCTTTTTTAGTTACTTTAAAACGACGTCTATATAGTTCTCTGTTGCTTCTTTTTGCATCAAGAGATTCTTTAAACTCATGATGATATACAGCGTATTGATCACTATCTTTAGAAACATTTTTTAATGCTACTTTTTTACTCTGAACATCTGCCGATTTTTCATTAAAGGAATCTTTTCTTTCAATTTTAACTACTTTAATTTCAGCATCAATTTGCTTTTTAGCCTTCTTTTTAGCAGCAATATATTTAGCCTTTAGATCAGGTAAATCTTTCTTTAATTGCGATACTAATTGATGTGTGTCGTGTTTAATCTGATGGATTTTTCCTTTTTTATCAACTTTAGAAAAATCTTCATTTTTATTCACTTCAAAAATCTTCATCGATGCTTCTTTTTGAAGCAATTTGATTCTGGTTTCCAAATTTAAATAGTTATGAAATTCGACATGATATAAATCTCTAAAGCGGCTCTTAAAACGGTCGCCATTCACTAGCATTGCTTCAGTAATTTGTTTACCAATTCTCATAATAGGATTTAAGCTCGATAAAGGATCTTGGAAAATCATCCCAATTTTACTGCCTCTAATCTTATGAAAATTTTCTTCTGATAGTTTTGCTAAATCTTGGTTTCTATATAGTATTTCGCCTTTATCAATCAAACCATTTTTAGATAAAATACCCATAATAGCTCTATTTGTTACTGATTTACCAGATCCTGATTCACCAACAATTGCTAGGGTTTCACCTTTGTATAAATCAAATGAAATATCTCTAACGGCTCTAACTAAGCCATTAGGCGTTTTAAAAGATACAGTTAAATTGTTAACTTCTAATATTTTTTCTTTATTCATTATTCGCTACCTCTTAACTGTGGATTTAAGGCATCACGAAGTGCATTACCAAACATATTAAATGTTATCATCAAAATTGAAACAATAATTGTTGGGAATATAATGAGCCATAAGTTACCCGAAAAAATCTGTTGTTGCCCATCATTCAAAATAACACCAATAGATGTACCAGTTAACTCGATTGGTCCTAAAACAAGTCTTTGTCCGTTACCAATACCAAATCCTAAATATGATAAGTTCACTTCAAGGAAAATAACTGAAGGAATACTCAATACGACTCTTGTAACAATGGTTCCTAAAGCGTTTGGTAATATATGCTTAAAGATAATACGTCTATCTGACGCCCCTAAAACTCTAGCAGCTAAGACATATTCTCTACCCTTATATCGATAGAACTGGAATCTCGTGACCTTAGCAGCCCCTATCCAGCCATCATACACCATGAAGATGAAGAGTGCCAAGAAGCCCGGTCCAATCAAGACGGTAATGATACCAATCATTGTAATCTGCGGGAAGCTTCCCCAAATATCTAAGAATCTTTCCATTAATATATCTACTTGACCACCATAATAAGCACTTGTTGCACCCCATATGACACCTAAGAAAATATTAACAATTGCGGACAAGAATCCTAAAAGTAATGATGTTCTTAAGCCTAACCAAATCAAAGTAAATAAGTCCTTACCAACAACATCGGTACCAAAAATAAAATATGGTACTTTATCAAATCCTAAAGCATATGATCCATCTTTAACAACAAAGTAATTGGTATTTACAATACTTGTACCTGGTAAAGTGATTGATTCAACATTTAAGACAGAAATCAATGGATAATCATCGCCAAAAACCCATGCGTTTGGATTATCAGGATCTAAAATGATTGATTCTCTCATACCAGGATTATCTTCTAGAATTTGAAGATATTCGCTTTCGCCAATTGTTTGTCTTTTATCACCAAATAAAGCACCATATGAGTCATAAGTAAATGAAGCTACTGTCATGATTGCATCTTTTCTAACGAATCGTCCATTTTCTAAATCTTCATTGATAGCGAAAATTGGTAATCTTGCTAAATAATAACCACTCAAATCATCTACTAAAACATCGTTTTTCGTAAATAAGACTGAGTTGAAGGAAATAAAACTATTTCCATCTGTATTTAATTCTTCCATTTCATGTTTAAATACAATATATCCGATGGAGTTAACAGGTATGTTATCAAAAGGATTAATTGTAGTTACACCTACTGTGTCAATCGTAGCTAACAATACTAAATCATCATATGAATCCAATAATGAGCCAATATATTCAGGTGAGTAATAAACTTTCAATACACCATCTGTTTGCATTTCATCGATATCTACATCAATTGAAAATCCATCAGTAAAAATATATGCTGAATAAGTATAACTAATTTCATTAAATTCATTCGTTTCTTCTTCTGTCACAGCAGCAGCAAACCCGAAAGATATTTTATCTGAATCGACGTATAACTCATTCGTACCACCAATATATTTCACACTAGGCACACTACCAACGATTTCTCTATTTGTTAGTGTATTAAGAAATATATACTCTACTGAAAAATTTTCTGTTGGATAACCCAATCCTGTTTCAGGATCAATGGTTGAATGATCAATGGATTGATCCTTAAAATATTTAGTTCCATCAAGTATACCTAATTTCTCAATTAATGGTACTCTTGGAGGTAAAGTTTTTAGAGCAGAATTTGTCTGATCATATAGTGATGTTGGTGTTAAAATAGGTACAAATATGGAAAGCAAAATCATCGTAGATAAAACAATAGTTGCAATAACATTATATTTATTTTTAGAAAATCTGAGCATTGCATCCTGGAAATAACTGAGCTGTTTAGTCTTCAGAGGTTTATCTAAGAGTCTTTCATCTTTTTGAACTAAAACAAATAGATCTTTTGAACGTTCTTTATTTTCCATTATTTCTTCGCCCCCATTCTGATTTGTGGATCAATGAGACCGTACGACAAATCGACTATTAAAATGGCAACCAAGCCCACAATACCATAGAAGGCACTGGAAACCATGATGACGTTATAATCATATTGACCTGTCGTTAGTGCTTGAAGAGTTACACGACCAACACCAGGTATTCCATAAACTTTTTCAAGGATGAATGATCCTCCTAACAACCCCGCAAATGAACCAATTACAACTGGCACCATAGGAACTAAGGAGTTTCTAATCGCATGTCTTAATACGGCTTGCGTATGACTCAAACCTTTTGTTTTAGCGAGTAAGACGAATTCTGAGGTCAATACTTCTGAAAGCTCAGCGCGTAATAATCTTGTTAAACCAGCAATTGCAGGCAGTCCACCTGCAATAACAGGAATAATATATCCCTTTGCGATTTCAGCATTCGTTTGTATATCGATCAGTGGGAATCGCGATGGTAAGAACCCATCCATTTGATAACTAAATACGATAATTAATAAAAGTATGAAAATTAAAGCGGGAACCGATAAAAACAACATAACAACAATTTGCATAATATTATCTACAATCGTATCTTTTTTCAATGCAGCGATAATACCAAATGCAAATCCAAATGGTAAATAAAATAGTAATGTTGCAATATTTATAGAAAAAGTCAATGGCATTTTCTCAGAAATAATTAAAAAGGCTGGATAATTCACCCTTATTTTGGTTGAAGTTCCCCAATTCCAGTCTGAAATAACATTGTCTAACCAACGCAAATATTGTGTTGCTATTGGTACTCTATAAAACACTTTAATAACCTGACTATCATTGACAGGTTCAACAATAAAAACCGTCCTATTAATACCGGGATCATTGGCACGAATGTAATTAACAATAGCGACCTGCTCAGGATCATTCCTATCGTAATACTCAGAGGTATAATAACCATCTGATGTTTGTTTTTCTAGCCATGTATCTTTTTCTTCATTTTTAGTAGGTGGATATTCTGGAGCAAATTTTAGCAACACAAAAGTAATTGTAAGTGTCGTGAACAAGATTATGAATATCCATATTATTCTTTGAATAATGTATTTTGTCATTTCATCTCTTCCTTGCTTTTTATATTATTATATCATAATTCATTTGCTATTATTCCATAATTCCAAGTAAATATAATAGCATATGAATTAGATAAAAAGCGTAATAAGGGGGGCCACTAGAAAATTACACGGTGGCTCCCCAAATACACTTATTAATTTAGAATCTAACTAGATGTTTATAAATCTATTATAACCATAACCATCCAATATAGTAATCACCGATATGGAGGACAACATAAGCATCTGACCAACCATCCCAGTTTGTAGCATAAACTTGAGTAAATTCAAGTGGAGCTTCAGCATCAACAGCAATTTCAGCAATTGTAGTATAACCAAGACCTGCGATATAAGCGTTTGCAGCAACTAATGCATCAGTATCTAATAAGACTGCTGGTCCAACTAATTCATAACCAGAGTGTGATTCGATAGCAGCTTCAGGAGTAGTCGCTAATCCAACTTGTGAATACATTTCAAATTTTCTATTATCTACTGAAAGAACATATAATGAATTGTTACCAGATCCGTTAGTAACGATGTATGCTTCCATACTATCAACACCAGCAGCAGCAGCTAAACCAGCTAGATCATCACCAAGGATGTATTCAGCTAAGTCAGCAGCACCAACAGTAGTCTTAGTATCAAGTGTTTCACCAGCCATATCTAGGTAAGCAGCGATGATATCATCAGCATTATCCCAAGCAGCTTGTTCAACACCATCACGAACGTATACTTTACCAACTAGAGCTTCAATTAATGCATTGTAACCCCAAGTTTCAGTAACTTCAACACCGTCAAGGTTTATGTAAGTAACAGTAATATTTGGTGTAGTTGTGTCAATACCCCAGTTAAGAGTAAATCCACCGCGGTTATCATCAGAGAATACATCCAAGAAACTTGGAGCATCTAATAATGAACCACTAATACCACCAATACCTAAATCAGTAGCGCCAACCATCATGTAATCATAATAGTTACCAGGGAATGCTACGTCTTGAACAGTAATAACTGCTTTAACATAGTTAACATGGTCAACTAATAAGGCTTCATATTGTTCTTCAAGATTAGCAACCATAGCTTGTGCATTTGTGTTACCACTAGATGCATAAGTTAATACTAATTCGATTTCAGTATATCTAGTAATTGTACCTTTTGTATAATAGCCATCAGCAATACCTTTAGCTACAGCTTGTCCAAAGAGAACACGAGCAGCATCTGGGAAATAACCATATGAACTACCACCAAAATCATCAACAATTGCTTGTCCTTCAGGAGTACCTCTAACTGATAATCCAGATTCACCATCTAAGAAATAAGTTGATGTAAATAATGTATGAGCTGGTAAATAAGTTCCTACTACTTCAACAGCAGCATGATATCTATCAAAACCAAACATTAATGCTTGTCTCATTTCTAAGTATTGAAGAATTGGTTCTGGAACATAAGTTTCATCTAGGCCAACACCAGGATTAGCTTCAATATAAGCGTCTCTTGCATCTTCAGTACCAAATCCATTAATTTGTAGTCTCCAAGTTGTTGCATTTGGGCTTACCTTAACGCGTGGGTCAGAAGCATAATTATCTAATTCAGCAGCTGGTAAAGAAGCACTTTCTAGTCTACCTGCGATGAATTCAGCAAATATTAATTCAGTTCCTTCTAGATATACATATTGATATCCAGAGTAGTGATATAAATCACTTAGTGGATGACTTTCGTTTTTAGCAAATGTTAATAATTGTCCAGGAGTCCATTGGTCAAAATAGTATACACCACTTGCAGCAACAGTTGTTGGACCAGTACCATAAGTACCACCATCATCAACACCACCAAGTTCTTCAAATAATTGTTGGTTGATTGGAGTTAAAACACCACCAGCAAAACCGTACTTGATTTCGAATTGTGATTTAGCAACACTATATTCTAATTCTAGAACATTAGTTTCACCATCAGCCATACGAAGACCTACTTGATCCCAAGTTACAGAACCAGCTAAATATTCAGCAGCATTTTTAATACCTTGGCTCACAAAATCTCCACCACCGGTTCTAGCTCTAAACCAGTCGTTATCTAAAGCGTACTTCCAAGTCCATAGATAATCTTCAGCAGTTAAATCTTCATAACCTGCAGGTAATCCAGAAACGTCAGTATCTGGATGGAATGTCCATTCAAGACCATCTTTAATAGGAATCTGCCAAACTTTAGCATATTCTTTACCATTAATGGTTACAGGGTCCACAGGAATTGGTTGATCAGCAGCTAATTCAGGTAAAATTTCATAACCTGTCTTTGTTGCATCAAAGAAGAAATTGTAAAGTCCGCCTTGGAATAAGTCAGCAAAATCAGATGTAGCTGAATCATCAGAATTCCATGGGTTTAATGTTGTTGGATCTGTGCTATAAGAAGCTCTCCAAGTATATTCTCCAACATTACCATAAGTTGAACCATACATTAAAACTGTAGAATCGTCTGCAGAGAATTGTGAAAAACCTGTACCAAATCCCATAACACCGTTATAAGTTTCAGTGAAAAGTTGTGTTCTTTCAGAATACATAACTCTAGCAGCACTTGTATATAGTGGAACACCAGCATATACATTTTCTAATAGATAACGTTCAGCAGCTGCAAATAACTTACCTTTTTCAGATGGTGATAATTTAGATAAATCAACACCACTTAAATACTGTGCTAATGCAGCACTAGGTATAACAGTTACTTCACGATCAGCTGTAGCTACATTTCCTGCAGCATCCTCAACTGAGTAAGACACGTAGTATGATCCAGAAACGCTTGTATCAACGTTGTTTTCTGTAACAACAATACTACTTGTTAAGTTACCATCAATATTATCAGTAGCAGTAACGCCGTTGAGTGCATCAAAAGCAGCTTCGAATGCAACAGAAACGTCAGCAACGCCTGAAAATACTGGTGCTGTAGTGTCAGCAACAACTACAGGTGGTAATTCTTCTTCTTGACAAGCAAATAACACAATACTTGTTAAGACAAGAGTGAATACGAAAAGCATTTTTTTGGGAAATTTCATTTTTTTCTCTCCTTTTCTCTTTAAAAATTGGTTTATATAATTATATCACAAAATTTCGTAAATAAACACTCAACTTTGTAAATATCAATAAAAACGTTTTCTAACTTGCTATTTTTCTACTATTTTCATTTCTTTTTTTCATTTTTTTACTGTATCAAGAATTTTTACTAACCTTCATTGTTGAAAACATCTAAAAGTGTTTGAGTATCATATATTTTATCAATCGCAATTGGATAATCTGGTGTAATACCAAATTCATTATTGTGATAGACATATGGATCTTCAGTTGTACCAGTTCCAGTTCTATATGCATTGATGTTGTTACTACTCATAGTAAATGCTGTTCCATTGGGTAGTAAGATTGGCGTAATTGAACATGCACCACCACCTGATTGAACACCCACAATTGGCCCTAAATCATTTTCCATAAAGATCGTTGCCATTTGATTGGCTGCACTAAATGTTACTGGTGTAATTAACAATGCCCAATTTAAATTTGCATATGAAGGGACACCATCAATAACGACATAACTACTTGAATAACCACCTGTATCTCGATCGATTCCAGTCACTCTAAATGGTTGATCGGTAATAAATCCTACAATACGATATAATGCACCAACATTACCACCAGTATTCCATGATAAGTCAAGTACGATATTTTCTAAATTTGGTGCTATAGCAAGAATTTGATCAAACATCATTTCCATATAGACTGCACTATCAGAATTTACTGTTTCAAATACATCAACTACGAATGGCCAAGCGAGTGCATACTCTAAAGGAACGACATTCATAATACCCACATAAAATAAACCTAAATCTTCATCAAAAGCAATTTGAACCATGTAGGAATCACTGACAAGTGGATCTTCCTCATTTGGTATTGATATTTGGTAATATCCATTGACTTTAGTATCATCTGTGGTCGCTTGAACAATATGTTCATAACCTAAAGCAACCAATGCTTGAGCATAAGTGTCAACATAGCTTGCATCGATGCCTTTCACTAATATTTCTAGTTTTTTATTATTTTCTGTATTATTATTGTAGAAGAAAAATTTAGTTCCTCCAGCAATATCAGGTATTAAATTGCTCACACTGGAGAGTTTAAATACACTTTGAGCAAGTGTAGCGTCATAGGTTGCACTTTCTTCAATATCTGCTGTATAAAAATCATCGAGTGATAGCACTGCAGAAACATCATCTAAAAACCAATAATGAGGTCTATTGGGTGAACTAGCATTCCATCCACCATCAGGATTAACTCCCCATTTGTCGGCTAAAACATCATCAACAGCTAATAATCCAGCATAATACCATGAATTAAATCTTGTGCCATAATAAGATAAACTGTTTGTTTCTGGTCCTGTCCAAGTTGTACTATTGAAATATGATGGATATCCATAACTTGTATGTGGTTCATCAATATCTTTTAATAACAAATCTCTAATTGCATAATCAAAGTCTACAGGATCGCCAACTAATAAATCGTCCATTTGTGCATATAACAAATCGTAATATGTATCAACTTCCATGATATCTTTAAGTCCATAGAAACTATCCAAATCAAAAGCAAGCATACTAAACGTGTGAACTAATAAATCGGCTGGTATATCTGTTCTGCTCATTTCACTGCCTCTAATTTCTCTATATTCCTTACTACCAGCTTCAGGAAGGGAGTAAATACCATATAGACCATCATAATTATAATAAACATTATAGTAGCTGGAACCAGCAAACAATTGGTTCACAATATAGTAAGGTAATACAACTTCATTTTCATAAACAGTCATATCTAGACTAAAATCATCTAAATCATAAACAACATTTTCACCTTCAATAGAACTAGCATCTGGATTATCAATATCATATCCGATGTGACGACCATAGTTTGTTTCTGTTGAGTAAACGTATGCCCAATAAAATCCAGGATCATTGGTTGTGATGGTATTTTCATTGACGTCAATACTGACAATTAAATCATATGTTTCGTCTAAATCTTCATCATAATATTGATAGAAGATTTCTAAAGTGCCTTCACCTTTAGTAAAAGTGAATTCTACATCTGGATCAATAAAACCTTGTAGTAAACTAAAGAAATCAACAACTTTAATATAAGGAACATATCCGTCTTCTTCAAAATAAAGATTAACATCAGCATCTTCAACACTATATTCAGTTGTTAAATTTGTAAAAGGTACGACTCTTGTTTCACCAATTACAACTTGTTGCATATGTCTGATTGGTACCTCAAAACTTTGGGTAACGGTAACCGAATTCAATGTAAATTCACCTGAAACTTGTGCTACAGTTTCATTTTCATCTAATGGAACTGGTAAGATGTATCCTAATTCAGAAATGTATTCTGAATTTGCTGTCCATTCTATCGTACTTGCATAAGTTTCACCAACAGCTGGTAGTGCATAGACGACTTCGCCAGCTAAAACGCTTGCTGCAAAATTCGCAATATCAACAGCAACTTTTTCTTGGTCAGTTAAAATAGCAACTTCCCATGAAGCAGTTAATGTTAAATCTGCAGTTATAGGTGTTGAAAAGACGTAAGCAACTTCACTATTATCTGTATACCAGTACAGAAAATCATATCCATCTTGTGTTGGATCTTCAGGTTCTGTTACAAGACTACCACTATCTACAACTTGACTAGCTACTGAGCTTCCGCCATTACTATCAAATGTAACAGTAAAGGTTTCAACTTCAGTTTTAGTACATGATGCAAGTAGCAATGTAAACAAAACGAGTAAAAACATCATTTTTTTCATGAAATACCTCTTTCTCTTTTTTAGTATTAATAATATCATAATACTATTATGAAGGAGTGTCAAGTTTTATAAGCCTTCTTTACATATAAACTTGAAATAAAAATAAAAAAAGCTTGGATCTAAATATCAGATTCAAACTTTTATCGCTATTAATTATTTGATTTCTTCTTCGAGTGAATAATCCATTGCTGCATATCTCTTATACATTTGATATCTTCTCTTAGCATCATTTAAGTTTTTATCAAGGAGTTCAGCTGCATGATCAGGATTGATTTGTGCAAGTTGAGAGTATCTACCTTCAGAAAGTAGGTAATCATGGTATTTATCCCAAACTGGTGCTTTACTATCAAGTTGTAATGGGTTCTTTCCTTCTACTTCTCTTCTTGGGTCAAAACGATACGTTGGCCAATAACCACATTCAGTAGCAAGCTTAGCTTGTGCGAATGTATTTGTTAAACCACCTTTAATACCATGTTCAATACATGGAGCATAAGCAATAATTAATGATGGGCCTTCATAGCTTTCAGCTTCTTTGAGAGCTTTTAAGACTTGAGCAGGTGATGCACCATGAGAAATTTGAGCGACATAAACATGTCCATAACTCATTGCCATAGCACCTAAATCTTTCTTCTTACCTGGTTTACCAGCTGCTGTAAATTTAGCAATTGATCCTGCAGGAGCAGATTTAGAAGATTGTCCGCCTGTATTTGAATAAACTTCAGTATCTAAGACGATAATGTTCACATCTTCATTATTTGCGATGACGTGATCAATACCACCATAACCAATATCATATGCCCAGCCATCGCCACCCATAATCCATTGAGAAACCTTAACTAGGTATTCCTTAACGTCTAGTAATTCTTTTGCATAAGGTTTATTGATTTTTTCAAGTTCAGCAACGATTGGTTTCTTAAGTTTTCTTGTAATTTCAGCACTCTTGCGATTTGCTAACCATTCTTCAACTAAAACTTGTAAGCTTTCTGGCATTTCATCTAAATGATCAACGAACTGTGATTGGATTCTATCTCTAATTGTTTCATAAGCAATCTTCATACCAAAACCAAATTCTGCATTATCTTCAAACAATGAGTTCGCCCATGCAGGTCCAAAACCATCAGCATTTGTCGTGTAAGGTGTTGAAGGGAATGATCCACCATAAATAGATGTACAACCTGTAGCATTTGCAAAGACCATATGATCGCCATAAAGTTGAGTTAATGCTTTGATATATGGTGTTTCACCACAACCAGCACATGCTCCAGAAAATTCAAATAGTGGTTGATTGAAACTTAAATTCTTGGTGCTATCTACGCCTAAATTCTTATATGTTACTTCGTTGAAGAAATAATCAGCAGTTTGTTGTGAGTTTTTAGCTAATTGTTCTCCAATTGGAACCATCACTAATGACTTATTTGGTGTAGGACATACTTGTACGCAAACACCGCATTCTGTACAATCTAATGTTGATACCTGAATGGTGAACTTCATACCTTCCATATTCTTACCTTTAGCATCGATGAGTTTAGCTCCATCAGGTGCATTTTCTGCTTCAGAACCATCAGCTAAGAAAGCACGAATAACAGCATGTGGGCATGCGAATACGCAAGCGTTACATTGAATACAATTTTCAGATCTCCATTCTGGAACATAGTTAGCAACACCACGTTTTTCATATGCTGTTGAACCATTATCCATATGAGCATCTTCATACCCTAAGAATGCAGATACAGGTAGTGAATCGCCTTCAATCGCATTAACGACATCAGCAATCTTTCTAACAAAGTCTGGTCTGCCACTTGTATCAGCATCTACTGCATCTTCAAGAACTGCCCAGTCTGGATTCACGTTGATTTCGACAAGATTAATATAACCAGCATCAATAGCAGCAGCATTCATTTGAACGATTGCATCGCCTTTTCTGCCATAAGTCTTTTCAGAATACTTCTTCATATATTTATTTGCTTCATCAGCATTCATTAAATGATCATTAAGTTTGAAGAAAGCAGATTGCATGATTGTATTAATTCTTCTACCTAAGCCAATTTCATATGCTAAATCAACAGCGTTGATGATATAGAATTTAGCTTTCTTTTGAGCTAATTGACGTTTAACTTTGTTAGGTAATAACTTTTCTACATCTTCTTTAGGTGTTTGTGTATTGAGTAAGAATGTTCCACCTGGCTTAAGTCCTTTAAGCATATCGTATTTAGTCAAATAAGTGTCAGTTGAACATGATACGAAATTAGGATAATTCACTAAGTAAGTTGAACGAATTGGATTCTTTGAGAAACGCAAGTGCATGCGTGTAACACCACCAGCTTTTTTGCTATCATAAGACGCATAAGCTTGTGAGTATAACGAAGTATGATCACCTAAGATCTTAGTAATATTCTTACATGCTCCAACTGTACCATCTGAACCTAAACCAAAGAACAATAATTCTGTAGCATCTTTATCGCTAATTTCATCACTTGCTTCAAATTTAAGTGAAGTAAATGTAACATCATCGTTAATACCAACAGTAAATTGATCCTTTTGTTCACCAGCCATATTTTCATAAACTGATTTAATCATTGCCGGTGTTGTATCCTTGGAGGATAAACCATATCTTCCACCTAAAATAAGTGGTTCATGATCCTTTCCATAATATACTGATTTAACATCAAGATATAATGGATCTCCAGTAGCACCTGGTTCAATTGTTCTATCTAAAACAGTGACTCTCTTAACAGTCTTAGGCATAGCACTCATGAAATATTCAGCGCTAAATGGACGGTATAGATGAACTGATAATAAACCTACTTTTTTGCCTTGTGCAGTTAAGAAATCTACAGTTTGTTGTGCAGTTTCAATGACTGAACCCATGGCAATAATAACATCTGTAGCATCCTTATCACCATAATAAACAAATGGTGCTAAAGGTCTACCAGTTACCTTAGAAATTTCTTGCATATATTCATTAACTACATCTGGTACTGCTGCGTAATGTGATGCTTGTAATACTCTTGTTTGGAAATAAACATCATCGCTTTGTGCAGTTCCACGTGTAATTGGATGTTCTGGATTTAATCCGCCTGATCTAAACTTAGCTACAGCTTCTCTATCTAACAAACGATCAAAGACTGAATAGTCCATGACTTCGATTGTTTGAACTTCATGTGAAGTTCTGAAACCATCAAAGAAGTGAAGGAATGGAATGCTTGACTTAATTGCAGATAAATGGGCAATCCCAGCAATATCCATTGCTGATTGAACGCCTGTTGATGCAAGTAGTGCAAATCCTGTTTGGCGTGCAGCCATAACGTCTTGATGATCACCAAAGATTGATAGTGCTTGAGCAGCAATACTTCTCGCTGCAACATGAATAACACCTGGAAGTAATTGTCCAGCTATCTTATACATGTTTGGTACTTTTAATAAAAGTCCCTGTGATGCTGTGTAGGTTGTTGTTAACACGCCCATTTGCAATGAACCGTGAACAGTACCTGCAGCGCCAGCTTCACTTTGCATTTCTACGACTTTAACTGGCATTCCAAATAAATTCTTCTTGCCTTCCGAAGCCCAAAGGTCAACATATTGTGCCATTGGTGAGGATGGTGTAATTGGGTAAATCCCAGCTACTTCAGTAAATGCGTAAGAGCAATATGCTGCAGCTTCATTACCATCCATGGATTTAATAACTTTTTTTGCTACCATAATAATACCTCCTGATTAATACTTATTTAAGAAACTTTAATATATCGTCTGCATTCTCACTAGGAGATGCTTTCTCAAAAACATGTGTAATAACGCCTGATTCATCTAAAACAAATGTTGAACGACTAACACCCATATATTTTTTTCCATACATGCTTTTTTCAACATAAACACCGAAATCATTGATGACATTCAGTTCTTCGTCGCTTAATAAAATAAATGGTAATTCATATTTCTTTATAAAATTTTGATGACTTTCTGGTGAATCCTTACTAATACCTATAACAACAATATCGTTATTTTTAAAATCATCATAGGCATCTCTAAACGCACATGCTTGTGTTGTGCATCCTGGTGTATCATCTTTAGGATAAAAATAGATAACTACTTTTTTACCTAGAAAATTAGATAATGTATATGTCTTACCAAATGCATCATTCAAAGTAAAGTCTTTGACTTTTGTTCCAACCTCTAACATAGTTACCTCCCATAAGTGTATGATTATTCAACTCTTATATTATACATCATTTTCTGAAAGTTTTGACTGCTTTTTTACATTTTCACATCATATTACAAAACTTCTAAAAATGTTTCTTCTCAATAAAAAAACGACTAAGTCGTCTCTTTTTAATGGTGGTGCGGGTAACAGGAGTTGAACCTGCACGCCTTGCGGCGCTAGATCCTAAGTCTAGTGCGTCTGCCAATTTCGCCATACCCGCGCAAAAAGAATTATACCCTTTTTTTTAAAGAGTGTCAATTCTTTTTAAAATATTCACTTGTTTTTTCTTTTCAATATAAAAAGTGTAACTAATCCACCAATAGATGGAATACCAATGAGAATATAAGGTGTATAATTAACATCCTCTATCATTTCCACTACATCCACCCGAATACGCGATGTTTCCTCTTGCCCATCAACTAGATAATTTAAATAAATATAGTAATTTCCATCTTCATCTTCATGATTTTCATACTCGTTATATAGAACACGCACGTGAGAAATAGCTAGACCCATCGATAAAGTATGATCAACAAACCAGTCGATAATGTCTTGTTCTGTCATTGCATCTGCTGTATCTACATCTAAAACCATTTCATCATTAGTAAATATTGGTCCCCTATTTTCGATGACATGAATTTTAATATTCATTATTCTATAATTCAATTGTGTATCATAAGCTTGCATGGTAATACCATACACGCCTTCGATTTGTGTCTGTTCATAGGTATCTACCGTAAAAATTACTTCTACATTTTCACCATCAACATCGTCAATAAAAGTATAAAAATCTTTGATCTGCTGTGTTGTTAATGGTGTATCACTTGTATAAAGATAAATCTCGCTTGGCCCAGTAATAACTGGACCATTTAAATCGACAAGATTGATTTCAATGGTCAATGTTGTTTCATTCAAACTTGAATCAACTGCTTTAAAAGTAATAGAATAAGAACCTACAGCAGTTGCTGTTGAGTAAGTATCTGCTAATACCAGCAAATCATCCGATGTTAAATCATCTACATTATCAGACACATCAATCATTTGTTTAACATCATTCAAACTTGCTTTTTCACTCAATGGAATAGATATAGTGCCTGGATCAACGATAACAGGCGCACTTTGGTCATAAACTCTTACATCCAAATAGTATCTTTTTGCAATTTGGTTATAAGTCGTCATAAAGACCATCTGATATGTTCCAGGAAGCTTTGCACTTGATGAATACTCATCACTTTCAGTAAAAAAAGAAATTGTATTACCATCCGGATCAGTTGAGTGTATATAGGATTGAATTTGCTCAGTTGTCAGTAGCTGATCATAATCTAATAATAGTACACCCTGATAAGTCATCTGCTCATTTTGATTAATGAATGGTTCAAATCCAGGAAAATCAGTATAAAACCCTTCATAGAGTATTGCATCATAATTATCTGGTAGCATTGGTAAATCAGTGATATGAATATATGCCTCCTGCGGAATAAATTCTACATATGCCCTCAAGTGCGCATAATCATCTAAGATAAGTAATTCATATGAATCATGGGATAGATCTTCTTCTATACCTACATATATATCCCCAAGCCAATCAGCATGTTGACCTAAAAATCCATAATCAAAAACAATTGTATACTGATGATTTGCTTTAACTAAAATTGGATTTTTAGTATAAGCATAACCAGAATCACCTGGTTTCATTACAAGATTACTTAAATCTAAATAATTCTTTCCAATAGGAAATGATGCTGTTTCTTCTGCTTTTGAGTCAAACTGAATTGAACATGTCAATAGACAACTCAATAAAATAAATAATATCATTTTTTTCATATTGATACCTCCTGCACTATATTAGGAGGATTGTTTGAATTTTACTATAAAAAATAAAAAAATAGAAACATCGTTCCTATTTTTTGTACTTTTTGGCAGGGCTAGCTGGATTTGAACCAACGATGAATGGGTCAGAGCCATTTGCCTTACCGCTTGGCTATAGCCCTGTCTTGAGCTTTATGATAAACATGTTAAGCTCAAATGAATTTAAACCTCGATAAGTGGGTCAAAATCCTAATATATTATAACACTATTTTTTATGAGAAGTTATCAAAATATACGTTTTCTTTGATAATCTTGTGTTTGTTTAAAACGTTGATACATGCGTTAATCATCCCAGGAGAACCACATAGATATGCTTCAGAAGCAGTTAAGTCTCCAGTTAAGCGGTCTAATACGTCCGTAATAAGTCCAACTTCACCTTTCCAGTTGTCACTTGCATCTGGAGCTGATAAAGCAGGAATATATTCAAAATTGGGATACTCTTTTTGTATTGCTTTAAATTCTTCTGTATAAAATAAGTCTTTTAAAGATTTTGCTCCAAAGAAATATTGAACTTTTCTTGGCATCCCCAAAGCTTTAAGTCTAAATAATATAGCTCTAATTGGAGCTTTTCCAGATCCTCCAGCAATACATACAATTGGTTTATCAGAATCTTCTTGCAAGAAGAAATCACCAAAAGGTCCGATTAATATCGCTTTATCACCAACTCTAAGAGCTTTATGTACATATGTTGTTGCTTGGCCTTTTGGAACTAGGCGGATAAGCATTTCCACGTAATCCGTGTGTGCAGGATCAGAGGCTAATGAATAAGCACGAATTACTTCAATTCCAGGAACTTTAAGTTGCATAAATTGTCCAGGCTTAAAATCAACACTATGTGGTTCTTTTAATTCAAAACGAACACGTTTAATGTCGTAAGTCAATTCTTCTATTTCGGACACAACAGTTTGAAATTCTTTGGCACTAAGTAATCCTTCTGGTAACATAATTTGCATTTTATCTTTAACTTTCACTTGACAAGACAAACGAATGCCATCCTCAATTTCTTCTTTAGAAAGGAATGGCTCTTCTGTTGGCTTTACTTTGGGAACGTCATCTACCAAACGAAATTTACATAATCCACAAGTTGCTTTTCCACCACAAGCTGATGGTATAAATACTTTATTTGCTGCAAGTGTTGTTAATACACTCTCATCACCGAATACAACCAATTCAGTATCTTTATTAAGTGTTATCTTTTTCTCACTACTTCCACCAAAAACGTAGTCTAGTAGAATCAGAACACCTGTAATTAATAGCAAAACCCCAACGATGATTAATGGTAAGAATACATACATGTTGTCTACCTCCTTATAATGATAAGCCTCTAAAACCAGCAAAAGCAAGTGCTAATATTCCTAAAATCATAAATACAATTGCTTTGCCTCTTAAACCTTTTGGCAAATCCCCATAAACAGCAAGCTTTTCACGAATAGATGCAACTAAGACAATCGCAAGTAACCATCCCACGGATGATCCAAAAGCAAATACAGCTGTTTGTGCATAATTATAATCTCGGTTTACGAAAAATTGACTGACTGCCAAGACAACACAGTTCACGGTAATCAATGGTAAATATATTCCAAATGCTGAATATAGAGTTGGTATATATTTTTCTAATAACAATTCTAAAATTTGAACTGTTGCAGCAATTGTAATAATAAACACTAATAAACTAACATCTTCTGTTCCTGTCATTTTTAACAACTGAAAAATAGGATAATTAATGACTGCAGTAATGGTTACAACGAGTATAACTGCAATACCCATTCCTTTCGCATTCTTAACACTCGTAGAAATGGCAATGAGAGGACACATACCTAAAATTAAAGTTAATGCTATGTTATTACTTAATATTGAGTTAATAAACAATTCTAACATGTTTTATGCCTCCTGTTCATATGATTTTGCCCAGGTTCTTAATATCCAGATCATCAGACCCAAAATAAAGAAACCACCAGGCGCAATTGCCATTGATGCCCATGTAGTAAAACCATCTGGCATAACTTGATACCCTAAAATAGTACCAAATGCTAAAGGTTCACGGATTAAAGCAACTAAGACAAGTACAAACATATACCCCATACCACTTGCAAATCCATCAATCAGTGAGTATCTCCATGGGTTTTTAACAGCAAATGCTTCAGCTCTACCCATAACAATACAGTTAGTAATAATCAGTCCAACATATGCACCAAGTGAACTATAAATATCTGGAAAATATGCTTGTAAGAATTTTTGAACAAATATAGTGAAAGTTGAAATGATGACCATATATGTTACAATTCTAAGTTTTGATGGTATATAGTTTCTAAACATAGAAACAAACATCGAACTGACCATGGTAACAAATGTGACACCAAGACCCATTGCAATAGCATTTTCAACTGTATTACTCACAGCAAGTGCACTACATAAACCTAAAGCAGCCACAAAAATTGGATTGCCTGTTTTCATACCATTTTTAATAATATTAAACCATTTTGTATATCTAATTCGTATAAAGTTCATAATTATTGTCCTATACTTTCCCAAAGGTCTCTATAGATGAAATAACTCTCTGTTAAAATTCTTTGAAATGAGCTTGATGTGTTGGTTGCACCTGAAATTTGATCCACTTCATTTGCTGCATTAGCAGTTGCCTCAATTGGACCAACAACAATAGGGAATTCTTGAGTATCATCAAACTGAAGTCCAACGAATTGATCTAAAAACTCTCGTAAGACGACTTTACCACCTAAACCTGGAGTTTCTCCTTGTTGCAAGATTGTTATATCAACAATCGTTTTAAAATCATTTTCAATGGTTAATACACCAACTATATCAGCGATATAACCACTTTCAGAAAATATACCAAAAACAAATGAAATATTGTTCGTTTGACTGTCTATATACAATTTGACATCTTGTCCATTAACAACAAAGTCTTCTACAACAATTTCAGAACTAAACACGTCAAACATTGTGGAGCTTGTAAATGATGCATCATTATGCGACAAAATCGCTTGATATAATGCTGCATTTTCATTTGCATCAATCCGATCTGAAAATAATAAGTCCATACCTACGAAAGCAAGTGATGTAACGAATCCTAATATGCCAACAAAGATGACTAAACTTATATACTGTTTCATGATTCATCTTCCTCCTTTAGACTCTTTTCGAGCATAGGTGAAACTGCATTCATGATGATGATTGCGTAAACTACGCCTTCAGCAGAATCTGCCAAACCGCGTATGACGACAGTAATGAGTGCAATGCCTATACCAAATAATATCTTGCCTTTAGATGTTTGAGGTCCGGAAATTGGATCGGTTGCAACAAAGAATGCAGCAAACATGAGTTGTCCTAAAAATAATGAGAAGAACGCATCATGGAATTGATCAGGATAAAATTTCGCTAAAATGACAGTAAACCCTGCTGAAGCAAGTAATACTGTAAGTGGAATGCGCCAATCTGCAATTTTTAAGAATAACAAGATTGCACCAACAATCCATACTCCTGCCATTACTGTTGAACCTATTGTATTGGCATATTGACCAAGTAAAATACCAAATAGATGTTCTGATGTACCTACAAAGGTAAAATCTGAAATACCTATGGATTGTAAAACTTGACCTGTAACTGGATCTATAAATGATTGAGAGACTTGTGTAGGAAAAGTTACGAGTAAAAACAAATAACCTACAAGGGCTGGATTAAATATATTTCGCCCAAGTCCACCAAACACACTCTTACCAAAAAACACACCAAATCCTGCACCAACAACAACCATGTATAATGGTAATTCAGGTGGCATAAGCAATGTAAATATGAGTGGTGTTGCAAATGCACCATAGATATCTTTTCCATACTCCATCTTTCTAACTCGAGCAAAAACAAATTCTATAAATAGAGATGTTACTATAGCAACAGCACCCATGAGCAACACATAAGGTGTATAGACAAAAGCACCTAAAATTAAGAGTATGGCAAGCAATACTGACATAATCACAAGGTTTTTGTAACTTACTCTTGGCGTTTGTTGTTTAATTTCTTGATTGTTTGTTTCCATTGTTTTCATCATAATTCCCTCCTACACATTCAATCCATAAAGGATTAATGTAATGATTGAAAGGATAATGAGTTGTATTGGTAACCCTTTAAATCCCTTTGGTATTGGTGCTTGTTGAAGTTGTTTTTCTATGAAAGTTAAAATCATTAAAACTAAACCATACCCAAATGCAGCAAAGACACTGAAATAAAAACTATTCGCAAGCGTATCAACACTGCTGATATTGATGAGTAAAACACCTAATACAACCGTATTTGCAACCAATTGAATCGTCGATTGTCCAATAAACATATATAATTTGGGAAAAACTTTTTTAATGAGCACATTAAAGATGACAACAACTACTGTAATTGTAACAACAAATACGAAGGTTTGAAGATATGTTAAATCTCTAACTACTTCACCAGTGTCATTTAATGTTAATAATAAATTATGATAAATCCAAAAACTAATGACGCTAACAAGTGGTAAGACAAATAACAATGCAATGCTTAATTTAAGTGCATTTTTAGGCTTTTCTTCAATTGTAGTCACTGATTCTAATCCTAAAAAGGAAAATAACAAGACATTATTCAAAAATATTGTAGCAACGATTAGTTGAGCAAACGTTGTAAATTCAATCATTTGGATTCACCTCTTTGCTGAAATGTCTTGAAGATACCTAAGATGAGTCCAACAATCAAAAATGCACCAAATGCTGTATCTGCTAAATCAAATGCATAAACTGAATCAAACAATCTCATTGGAACACTAAGTAAAGTTATGCTTCCTGTGCTCATAATGATTCTTATGATTGTAATGACAATTAAAGCACCTAAATATCCTAATCCATATGCAAAACCATCAACAACGCTCTTAATTACATTGTTTCGATTTGAGTATGTTATTGCTCTTTGTAAAATCAAACCACTGACCGCAGTTAATGGTAAATAAATACCTAAATCTTGATATAAAGCTATATTACGAACTTGAATAATCATTTCTGCGATAGTAACAAGAAATGCAATGATTGCAATTGTAACAATAGTTAAAACTTCATCAGATAATTTTGATTTAAATATAGAAATCATAAGATTGACGAGTACCATAATAAATAAGACAGTGATTCCCAATCCTAATGCTTTTTCAATAGTGTCCGAAACGGCCAGTAATGGAGTTAATGCAATTGCTAAAACAAACACAGGATTACGTTTAATAATGCCTTCGTTTAAAATATTTTTTAATTCATTTTTAAAATCATTAACCATTGAGACTTACCCCCTCATTTAAATAGTTTGTAGTCACATCTTGAATCATTAATTCTAATGCATCCCAAGTGACAGTTGCACCAACAATTAAATCAATATTAAAGTTATTTACAGTTAGACCGATAATGGAGTTGACCACGATTGATCCTGCATAAATTGCACCTATTCCAGTTGTCTCAGTATGAGAAACAACCACATATCCAACGATTGTATCAATATAGGGATCAACAGCAATCACAATATGCATTGGCCCGTTTCTACCTTGGGTAACAATATCATAAATAAGTACTTCGACTGATGAATCACTATTGTTAATAATTTCATAAACTCCAGTAATTGTATCATAAGCGCTTACATTATAATCTCTAGTTGGTGTCATGCTTTGTGTGAAGTTAACTCTATCATAAGCATATTCAAAATATTGTAAGACATCGACTGTAGGATTGAGACTTACAGCTTCGTTAATGTAGTTTGCAGTCACATCCTCCATCATCAAATATAGTGCATCCCATGTATCGGTTGCACCAGTAATAAAATCAATGTCAAAGTCTTCAACCGCTTGATTAATTATGGTGTCTATTACATCTTGTGATGAGTAAAGTGCACCGAGGCCCTCGGTTTCACTTTGAGAAACAACCACATATCCAACGATTGTATCGATATAGGGATCAACAGCGATCACAATATGAATTGGTCCGTTTCTACCTTGGGTTACAATGTCATAAATAAGTACTTCTATCGTTGAATCACTATTGTTAATAATTTCATAAACTCCAGTGATTGTATCATACGCACTTGCATTATAATCTCTAGTTGGTGTTGAATCTTGTGTATAGTTTGCTCTGTCATATGTATCTTCAAAGTACTGTAATACATCTACGCTTGGTTCACCAATAATTGAATCATTCAAACTTACTTCTTCGTTTGTATAGTTTGCAATCACATCTTGTATCATTAAATCTAATGCATCCCATGTGATGGTTGCACCAGTAATTAAATCAATGCTGAAGTTTTCAACCTTTTGATTAATAATGGTATCAATCACATCTTGAGTTGAGTAAGTTGCACCAACTCCTTCAGTCTCACTTTGAGTAACAACTACATAACCAACGATTGTATCAGTATATGGATCAATAGCAATCACGACATGAATAGGACCATTTCTGCCTTGGGTTACAGTATCATAAACTAACACTTCAATGGATAAATCATCATTATTTACAATCTCATATACTCCAGTAATCGTATCATAAGCACCTACATTATAATCTCTTGATGGTGTTAAATTCTGGGTATACAATTCTGGATCATATGTATCTGAAAAATATTGTAAAACATCTACATTAGGCGCTCCAATATTTGGACTATAATGATTCCATGCTAATTGGAGACCCACTACCATGACTAATATAATTAAGATATAGTTTGTTGCTCTTCTTACACTTGAAGCTTCAATACTTTGATCACTTCCATCTTCAGCAGTAATCCATTTTGATTGATTCATCATTGGTGTTAGCATTTGAACAAATAATGCTCCAAAAACGATCACTTCAACTTGACCAACAATAGTAAAGATAATAGTCATTGCTGACAGCAACAATGCACTTAATATTTTACCCGTACGACTTGTAGGTATTAAAGTTTGATCAAATAATACAAAGACTGTAACGAACATAAATGGAATATTCATGATACTTTCATATAATCCTGATGATCCTACAATTGCAAGATAACCAAAGATATATGTGAAAATAAAGATGATGGGTGTCAATGTTTGTTTAAAGTGTTTAATTGTTAAGATAAATGCTAAGATTCCAAATATGAATATGCCACTTGATAAAGCAAGTCCAAATCCCATTTGAAAATTATAGTTAACTACAGTATTTAAATATTTCGAGAATAAATCGGTATTTGCAATTGCAGCAAACAATTGATTATCAAATGTACTAGCACCTATAGCATTTGTAAATCCTAATTTTAATAATAAATATGCAAATAATGCTGGAGAAAATATTTTATGAACATATCCTCCAAAAATAATTTTTGTCACAAATACAGAGAGCATAGCAACGGTAGCAACAACGACAATCGGAGTATTGAAAGGAATTAAAATACTCATTGATAATGCAGTGAAGAGTGCATAATTTGACTTAACAAACGATTTTGATTGTGCACGATCTAATTTGCGTTCATGCGCATAATACAAAATTTCTAGTTCTCTTACGGCAATAACAGCAACAAATACATTCAATACTTGCTGAAGTCCAAATACGATACCTTGTTGTAAAATAGTCATCAAAACTAAGTAAGAAACGATGATAATCAGTGCTTTTTCGATGAATCTTAAGGTTTTAGCATCAATCAAAGTATTTCGATCAAATGTTTTTTTCGTTTTCATCTCCATATTAATGTTTATCCTTTCTAAAGAAATAAACATATTTATATCCCTGATAGAGTAAAACTACAGGTAAAACAATTAAAATAACAACACTCATAACAACTAATGCAGTTTGAGATGCCATAGATTCTGTAATTGTAATACCTTCATTAAATGCTACACTAGAAAAAAGTATATAAGGATATGTTCCTAAATATCCACTGATGAAAAATAAACTAAGTCCAAGGACATAAGATCCAAAAATGAATGGTGCTTTTTTCAAATGGCTAAATAAAGTCACTAAAATGAAAAAGAATAAACTTGCAAGTGGTAGAGCAATTAAGACTGGATTTGCTACAAACAATTGTCCAGAAATGATGGACACAACATTATTATTAATACCCATCAATACAAGAGCGAATAAAAATGGTACAGCATAAATAATACCGTATTTTTTGATTAGCCCAAATGCTTTATCACTTAATTCTGGTAATCGATTGAGTTTAATCCATACTGTTCCAATAATGAATGCAAGAACAATCATTAATAAACCACCACTAATAGATGCTGTAGAAAAGATATTAAATATATTAGAACCCATAGAACGATTTTCATATGGGAAACCTGTAAAGATACTTACAAAAAACACACCAAGTACAAACATTAAAAGTATACCTGATATACTCCAAGCTAAACTCATGTATTTAATCCATTTTGGTTGATCATCTTTAAATATAAGTTCAACACTCAAACCTCTAAAGATAAGTGCGGCTAAAAGCAAAAAGGCTGGTACATAAATCCCACTAAAGATTTGTCCAAATGCATCAGGAAAAGCAGCAAATGTTAAACCAACAGCAACAATTAACCAAACTTCAACACCATCTGAATATAAACCAGCAATAGATTGAAGTTTCTTCTTTTCTTCATTAGTTGGTGCAATAAAGATATTTAATATACCTACACCAATGATTGGAATTTCTTGAACAAGATATATAAAATAGGCAAGTCCAATAATTCCATATGCGATAACTCCTAATAATTCATGCATTAGTTTTCTCCTTCAAAACCTTTTTTTATGGCTTTTATTGATAAATAGTAATCCATGAAGAATAATAGGACATAAAATACAACGAGCAAAATAATACTAAATAGAACTTGTGAAACTGGTACAGTTGAAATACCTTCGCTCACTTTCATCATATTATAAATAATCCATGGTTGTCTACCCATTTCAGTAACCATCCAACCAGTAATAATTGCTATGTAAGGAAGAGGAATCATGAAAAATGCAATTTTCTTCAAATTAACAGATTCATGAACTTTATTATAGAAAACAACAACGTAAAGTCCAAACAGAATAAATATTGTTCCTAAAACAGTCATTGAATGAAATGCTGTTTTTACGATAATAGGTAATACTGCACTGACTTCAGGTGCTGCTGAAATACCATTTGTAATCATATTGATTTTATCTGGCTGCACTGCAGCAATAAAATTCATATATGTATAACCAACAATAGGCATTGAAATCGCAGAAATTAAAATAACCCAAGCTGCTATTTTAGCACTGATCTTAAAAGTATCTTCATGATATTTTCTTTGAATATGATACATCGAGATTGCTAACACAATAAAACCAGTAAGTAATATCGAAGCCAGATTAGTATGTAAGAACATATACCAAGAATAAGGATTAAAGAATAATTCACTGAAACTAGAAAAAACAACTCTACCTTCTTCTGCAATCCAAGTAGCTCCAACTGGATTTTGCATAAATCCATTAGCAGAAATAATCCATAGTGCAGATAATAAAACACCAATAAAGATCATCCAAACTGTAACTAATCTGAAAGTTTTAGAAATACGATTTTTTCTAAATGCCCAAATACCACTGAATGTAGCTTCTAAGAAGAAAGCTAATAGTGCTTCAATCACTAGAGGTGAACCGAAAACATCCCCCATAGCTCTTGAATATTCTGCCCAATTCGTACCAAATTGCACTGTCATAACAATACCAGTTACGATCCCAAATGCATAATTTATAATAAATAAATTACCAAAAAAATCAGATAATCTCTTATATTTGATATCATCTGTTTTATAATATTTGTGTTCGAAAATTAAAACGAAAATAATAAGACCTATTGTAAAGGGTACAAATAGGAAATGAAATGCAACAGTAAATGCAAATTGTAAACGGCTTAAAATCTCTAACATAAAAGTTCCTCCAATTTACTTTTTATTATATAAAGACAACAAATCATTTAAATTATATCATATTAAAAAACATTTGACTTTCAAAACACTTGGTCTATTTTTTGATTGCTATACGTATCTTATAATTATAAAGAAAGAAGCACAGAATGCTTCTATTTTTTTAATGGCAGGCCCAGCTGGATTTGAACCAACGATGAGGGAGTCAAAGTCCCTTGCCTTACCCCTTGGCTATGGGCCTATAAAATTTTGGGGCGGTCGAAGGGAATCGAACCCTCGCGTGTCGGAACCACAATCCGATGCGTTAACCACTTCGCCACGGCCGCCTTGTGATAGCGCAATTATTATTATACAATAATTTTCACCATTGTAAAGTGAAATTATGTAAATTTGACTTTTTAGTTGTGAAAAACACTGATTTCTTGTATTCTATTCTAGAAAGGTGTGATATTATGCTGAAGTGGTTCGGGCGCGCATTATATGTTATGGTTATATCTCTACTGTCATTACAAGTATATAGCTTTTCATATTATTCAAAATTACAAGAATATTATACAGACGTTGCAGAAGAAAACGTTGATGATGATACCATATTTTTAAAAGCCATTAATACGTTGATGGGGATAGAATATTATCGTGATTCTCCCGTTTTATATGAATATATAAGTGATACAGGAGATTACCAATTATCTTTACATATTTACGCTGTAGGCATTATGTCTGATGATGTATATTATGATGGATACATGGTTTTTGTTAATGATGTCGTTGTTGTTGAAGATGGTGTTACAGTTGTTGATCCAATTATAAAGATTGTGATTGAACTAGACCAAGCAACATTAAATGTCAACGATGAATTAGTCAATAGTGGTAGTATTATTTTTGATTCTGATCAAGCTTTTGCTTATTATAACGTTCCTGTATTATTTTTATTTGATGCTGAATCTTATTTAAAAATACCTGATCAAGATGCATATGCTAATTTGTCTAGAATCGAAGTGTCTTATTCAAATCGATCTGTAGATGAAGATGATAATTATGTATTCAATGAATCACCATTATTTATCGCATCAAATACAACAATTAGTGAAAGTGCTTATAATAAAGATACAAATTTAGTAATTGATCCTAATGACTATCGTTTAAGCGACCAATTCGAAGGTGTTAATCCAACAGATTCAGAAATAGCAAGCTTTAATTTAGTAACTGATCGAGATGACTTGTCAGAATATAATGCTGTTATTTGGCGTACAATGATCATTTATGTCATTATCATTGCAGGTATCACCTATCTTCTATTCTTCCATAAGAGAGTCAGAGAACATTATAAAACAAGAAATTATGGTATTCGCAAGGATGGAACAAACAGCGTAGATGCAGAACCAATATTTAAAGATATTGAATATAAGGACAAGGATGGAAAGTAATTTCCATTCTTTTTTTCTTTTCCTTGCTTGATAAATAAACTTTCGCTTTGATCATTAATTGTTATTTTGTCAATATAAGCAGCGTATCATGAGATTTCTTATATTGCAGGGCGAAAATTAGTTGTTTTTTTATTCAATTATGATATGATTAAATTGTAAT
>JAHISX010000041.1 GCA_018817915.1 Bacillota bacterium | reverse complement strand
TTAGAAATTACTGCAATTAGAGACGTAACACCAGTGCCACATAATGGATGCAGACCACCAAAACGTCCACGTGGATAATCTAAAGGAGGGGTAACTTGTGAAAGACTTAAAGTTTGAAAAACCAACCGCAGTTGAAGAACTATCAGTAGACGGTAACAAAGGCCGCTTTGTCATTAGACCTTTGGAACGTGGATATGGCATTACACTAGGTAATGCATTAAGAAGAGTATTATTGTCCTCATTGCCAGGAGCAGCTATTGTTAACATCAAGATTGATGGCATTGAACACGAATTCTCAACCATGGAAGGTCTTTATGAAGACGTCATGGGTATTGTTCTCAATTTGAAAAAGGTCATCTTCGCAGTTGATTCCGTAGAATCTGACTTTGAACAAAAGCTAGAACTTTATGCTGTTGGTGCAGGTAAAGTAACAGCTGCTGATTTTAATCATGTTGATGGTGTTGAAATTATCAACCCAGAACAAGTGATTGCTAACCTATCCGATGCAGGTAGACTTTCTATGGAAGTCACTATTCGTCGTGGTGTTGGTTATGTAAATGCTGAAAAGAATAAAGTATACAGTAAAAACGAAAAAAGTGTAATTCCAATTGATTCAATCTATACACCTGTAAGTCGTGTATCTTATCATGTTGAAAAGACAAGAGGAGATGCTGATGAATTGACATTAGACATTGAAACAAATGGTGCAATTGTTGCAAAAGAAGCACTTGCTTTAGCATCTAAGATGCTTATTGATTATTTGGATGTTATTGTCCAAATCAGCGAACAAGCCGTTTCAACTGACTTTATCTTCGAACAAGAAGAAGAACCAACCAATAAGAAATTAGAAATGAAAATTGAACAACTTGATTTATCCGTACGTCTATTTAATAGTTTAAAACGTTCAGGTATTTATACGGTTGCACAAATCATTCGTTTAACCGAAGAAGATGTCATGAGATTTAGATCTCTTGGTAGAAAATCCTTTAAGGAATTGAAGGAAAAGCTTTCTGAACATGGTTTAGAATTCGAAAATACTTCTACCAAAGACTCAAAATTTCATTTAGACGATGAAGAGAAGGAGTAAATCATGGCTTATAGTAGATTGAGACGCAATAGCGATCAAAGAAAAGCTTTACTTCGTGATCTTGTAACAGATATTAT
Organism: Bacillota bacterium; assembly: GCA_018817915.1. GTDB lineage: Bacteria > Bacillota_I > Bacilli_A > Acholeplasmatales > Acholeplasmataceae > Peloplasma. The sequence goes on along the minus strand of JAHISX010000041.1, from coordinate 23,791 downwards.
CATTAATGAACGTATCGTTACCACTGAAGCAAAAGCTAAAGAATTGAAGAAATTAGCTGACAAAATGGTCACTTTAGCAAAAGCTGGCACACTAGCTGCAAGAAGACAAGCTGCTGAAACTGTTCGTTTTGAAGAAGTAAAAGAAGGACAAAACGCACTTCAAAAGTTATTTTCTGATCTTGGACCACGCTATAAAGAAAGAAATGGCGGCTATACAAGAATCATTAAAACAGTACCAAGACGCGGCGATGCTGCGCCAATGGCAATTATTGAATTTGTATAATTAAAAGACCGAAAAAACCAAAAGGTATATGACTGTTGTCTATACCTTTTTTGTTGTACAAAGATAATTTTTATCAAAGATAAGAAAAATAGATGCGAATATTAAATTTTCCTTGTTATTTATATCAAAACATATTAAAATAGAAATGCACGTTTATTTTAGAAAAGAGGATTTTATGAAAAAATTACTCAGTTTATTTGGCATTTTAGTATTTGCCATCACATTAGTTGCTTGCGGTCAAACAATAACACCAACACATACAGCATCTGAAGTCATGGATGCAATTGAAATTGGTTATGTGGAAGGTGATTCTGCTGACCATATTACTGAAAATATAATATTGCCCACAACATCGAATTTAGAAAGTACAGCCAGGGTTTCCTGGGAAAGTGGGAATGAAGCAGTATTAACAAGCACCGATGTTGTCACTAGACAATTAGAAGACACAACTGTGACTTTAATAATTACCGTGACTTTAGGTTCAAGTAGCACACAAAAGTTTATTGATTTAACAGTGGCTGGGACCATTATTTATCACACAGTAACTTTTGATGTCAACGGGACACAAACGACAACTAGAGTTGTTGATGGACAAATGGTTTCTCAACCCAGTGATCCTGACGTATCTTCCTATCGTTTTAATGGATGGTTTTCTGATTCAGCATATCAAAATGAGTATGATTTTGATAGTGTAGTTACTGAAGATTTAGTAATATATGCTTCTATGGAATTTTTCGTGGTTGGCAACTATAGTATTGAAGTATATTTAGAAAATGTTGATGATGAGTCATACACACTACATTCAACTGAAAACTTAGTTGGAGAAGTTGGAGTTACCGTTAATGCAGAAACGATAAGAGCAGGCTTTACAATCAACGATGAAATGAGTACTATATCTGGTGTTGTCGAATCTGAATCGGATATCATTTTACAAGTTTATTTTGATCGTATAGATTATCAAGTTAATTTTTACGATGGTGGTAATTTACTTTCTACAGAAACACTTAAATATGAGGAATTAATTACTGCCATTACTGATCCAACGAAAGATGAATATGCATTTTTAGGATGGACACTATCTCCTGTAAGTGAAACTTATTATACATTTGGAGATCCAGTTAATGGAAACGTTACATTGTATGCACAATGGGAAATTTCGAGTGTTTATACATATGAAGGATATTATGAAGGTGCAGATGGATTATCAGGAACAAATCTAGAGGCTTTCTTAAGAACAGTTGTCACAACTGGTTTTACAGGGGTTACATACGGTGATGCTAGATATATTCTCGATGAAACGGATGCCGATCCAACCAATAGTTCAAAAGTTATACTCGTTTATTTAGGAACATCAGTTTCTGGAGCTTGGGATTTAGGTGTTACTTGGAATAGAGAACATGTTTGGCCACAATCACTTCTAGGCGTTGATGCAGTAAACAGTGTAGTCAATGTTGCGTCCGATTTACAAAATTTAAAACCAGCTGATCCAAGTGAAAATACTTCAAGAAGTAATGATTATTTTGATGAAACAGGGTTAAGTGGAAGTTATGAGCCAAGAGATGAAGTCAAAGGTGATGTCGCACGTATTTTATTCTATATGACTGTTCGCTATAGTAATCTCGAACTCGTCAATAGTACAAACCCCTCAGTTTACCAAATGGCGATGCTTAACACGTTGTTACAATGGCACTTACAAGATCCAGTAGATACCTTTGAACAACATAGAAATGATGTCATTTATAGTTATCAACATAATAGAAACCCATTCATTGATCATCCCGAGTTTGTTGAAAAGCTTTGGGGACCAATTGAATTATCAAATGGTAATTCAATCTTTATGAATTTACAGACAAGCACAGACTTATTAATTACAAATTATGTATTTGATATTCAAGAAATTAAAAGAGATTATATTTGTTAAATAATAAAGGCCAATCGGCCTTTTTTTGTTTTCCATTTTCTCGTTATATCAAACTGTTTGTTTACCAAAATAAGTTTTTATATCATCAAAGATAGATATAAGCCTGGATTTGATGGTAAAATAGATGTGAAGAAGTACAATTCAGATACGAAAGGAAGAATATCATGTTAGAAATTAAAGATGTATCAAAAAGTTATGATGGCATTAAACAAGCGTGTGATCATGTGAGTTTAACCATTGAAAAAGGGGATTTATTTGGCTTTATCGGTCACAATGGTGCAGGTAAAACAACCTTATTAAAATCAATTGCTGGTATTATCAATTTTGATTCTGGTGAAATTTTATTAGATGGATTTTCTATAAAAAAAGATCCGATTGAAGTAAAAAAACTGATTGCGTATATTCCTGATAATCCCGATATTTATGAATCTTTAACGGGCATCCAATATTTAGAATTTATTGCTGATGTGTTTAAAATTGATACAGATCAACGCACAAGAGAAGTTGACAAGTACGCAACAATGTTTGAAATACTTGATGTTCTAAATAATCCAATTTCATCTTATTCACATGGGATGAAACAAAAACTAGTTATTATCAGTGCACTCATTCATAAACCTCAATTGCTTTTACTTGACGAACCATTTGTTGGGCTTGATCCAAAGGCTAGCTTTTTACTTAAAGAAGTCTTTCAGGATATGTGTAGTCAGGGTGTATCAATTTTCTTTTCAACGCACGTCTTAGAAGTTGTTGAAAAATTATGCAATAAAGTTGCTATTATAAAACAAGGAAAAGTCGTAGCACATGGTATGACACAAGATATTATCGCTAATGAGTCGCTTGAAAATATATTTATGGAAATTGCAAGTGAGTCATAATGTATAGAAAATTAACAAAGCTTCTTTTAAAGGAGAATTTTTCAATCAAGCGACTCTTAGGATTTGATTTTAAAAAATCAAAAACTAAAGGAATTCTCATTGGATTAGCCCTTGTTTATGCTCTTTTTGTCTTTTTTGGCACATTCGGCTATATGTTTTTTGACCTTGGTAAATTTTTAAATCAAGCAGGTCAAGAAAAAATTATGCTTAGTTTTCTTACTTTTTATGCGATTGCTCTTTCAATTATGATTGTTTTATTAAGAGCTAGTGGATATTTATTTTATTACAAAGATTATGATATCCTTTCACCTCTACCTATTCATCCTAGAACTGTCCTGCTATCAAAAGCAACAGTTTTATTGATTATGTTGTATGTTTCCTCATTTATTTTTACGCTTCCAATAGCTTTTTCATATTTCTATTGGACTGGGTTTAATGTGCTAGGTATATTATTTTACTTAATAGGGTTTATTTTCTTACCTTTGGTACCTGTTATTGTGATGTCTTTTTTATCATTACTTATCGCAATGGCAACCAGAAAGTCCAGATATAGTAAACTAATTAGTATTATTATCCTATTTGCAGCAACTATCGCTATTCTAGCTTTTTCATTTTCAGTGAATGATGTAGATACAAACCCTTTAACAGGACAAATCGATTTATTTTCTGGAATCAGTAATGCATACCCACCGTTCTTATGGTTTATTAATGCTATTCATGAACAAAGCGTTGTTGACATTTTATTATTAGTTAGTACGCACGGGATTGCTTTTGGGTTGTTTATAGTCTTAATTCAAGATCTCGTTCAAAAAACGAATCAAAAAGGTGTTCGATCAAACATTAGAAAGAACAATAAAGCAGTCAAATATCAATCTAAACCAGTCATGCAATCTCTTGTTACCAAAGAATTCAAGAAATTCTTTAACTCAGTTATTTATGCTGTAAACTCCGGTATTGGTGTTGTAATGCTACTCGTTATGTCGATTGCAAGTCTCTTTTATAGAGCACAAATTGAAGATATTTTAAGTCAAATGGTTGGTAGTGGATTAAGTATAGAAATTTTGATTTTAGCTTTAATCAGTTTTTGTATTAGTATGACCATTACGCCAGCAATCAGCTTATCCTTAGAAGGCAAAAACTTTTGGATTATCAAAAGTCTGCCTATTAAAGCAGAAACAATCATGTTTTCTAAAATATTATTTAATCTAATTCTTTGCGTTCCAATCGCTATTATCAGTATTTTTATGTTTGGTATTTCAATTGGTTTTTCCGCAGTCAATCAGTTGCTATTGATTGGATTCGTCATTGTTTTTGCAATTTTAATCTCAACGTTTGATGCAATTGTTAATTTATATGTTCCTAAGTTTGATTATGTGAATGAAACAGAAGTTGTTAAGCAAAGTGCCGGTGCACTTTTAGGCATATTTGGCGGATTTACTTTTATAGCAATCAACGGTCTCTTATATTATTTATTGATGGAGGTCACAACATTTTCAATCATCATATTATTGATGATTGCTATCAACATCATATTAGCTTTACCTATGGCATATTTTGTCAAGACAAAGTCTGAGTATTTATTTAATAACATGAAGGCATAAAACTTAAGGAGGTAATTCAATGATTAAAGCAGTTATTTTTGATTTAGATGGAGTGATTGTCAGTACAGACGAATATCATTATAAAGCATGGAAATTTATGTCCGAAAAAGAAAATATTGAGTTTGATCGGTCGATTAATCATCGATTAAGAGGTGTTTCCAGAATGGAATCACTACATATCATTTTAGAAAAAGCTAAAAAAGTATATACGACAGAAGAAAAAGTAAAACTTGCTCAAATAAAAAATGATTACTATGTAGAATCTCTTAAAAATATTAATGAATCTGATATCCTTCCAGGTGTTTTAGAAGTTCTTTCTGCACTAAAAAGTAATGGAATAAAGATTGCTATTGGATCATCAAGCAGAAATGCTAAACTAATTCTTAATCGGATTAAGTTAACTGATCAATTTGAAGCAATTGCCGATGGAACAGATATTAAAAACAGTAAACCAGCCCCTGATGTCTTTCTTGTTGCTGCCGTAAAGCTTGGCATTGATCCAAGTGAGTGTTTGGTGGTTGAAGACGCAGAAGCAGGTATAAAAGCTGCCAAAAGAGCTGGTATGTTTGGGTTTGCCGTTGGAGATGCAAAAAAATCCCAAGAGGCAGATTATAAAGCTGAAGATATTAAAGAACTTATTAACGTTGTGTTAAACAATGTTAAGTAGTAATTATTTCTTGTAATTTAATAAAACATGGGTATAATTATACCCAAGGAAAGAGGGAAAACATATGATTAAATTCAATGATTATAAGTATGAAAGACCTGATTTAGAAAAAGTCAAAAAAGAGCTAGAAGAACAAATAGAACTTATTGGAGAAGGCAACGATTTAGAAACTGAAATTAAAGCTGTTTATAGATTATTTGAAATCAATGATAAGGTTGCTACGAGTGGCACACTTGTTTCAGTGCGCAATAGCCTAGATACCACAAATGAATTCTATGAAAAAGAACAAGAATTTTTTGATGAAAATGGACCACATCTACAAGAATATGAACACCAATTCATTGATAAACTATTGTCATCACCAAATAGAGCGGGTTTAGAAAAAGAATTTGGCTCACTCATGTTTTTAAGAAATGAACTAGCTAAGAGAACATTTAAACCAGAAATCATTCCTGATTTACAACAAGAAAATAAATTAGGAACTGAATATGGTAAATTAATTGCATCTGCTAAAATTGAATTTCAAGGTGGAACATATAATTTAAGCCAAATGGCTCCCTTTATTCAAGATAAGAATAGAGAGACTCGTCATCAAGCCCAATTGGTTGTTTCAAAATTCTTTGCAGATAATGAAGCACAATTTGATCGTATTTATGATGATATGGTTAAAGTTCGCAATGAGATTGCTAAAAAATTAGGATATGAAAATTTCGTACAACTCGGCTATGATCGTTTTGGTAGAACCGACTATACAGCGGCTGATGTTAAAACGTATAGAGATCAAGTCTTTGAAGATATCGTTCCACTTGTAACTGATCTTACAGAAAGAAAAGCTAAACGTCTTGGTATAGAAAATCCAAAATCATATGATTTAGCTCTATCATTTCTTTCTGGTAATCCAACTCCAAAAGGAGATCGCGCTTGGCAAGTTGAAAGAGCAAAGAAAATGTATGATGAAATGTCACCTCAAACTTCTGAGTTTTTCAACTTCATGTTAGATCGTGAATTATTAGAACTCGATAGTAAACCAGGTAAACAAGGTGGAGGATATTGTACATATATTCCTGAGTATCGTTCACCATTCATTTTTGCAAATTTTAATGGTACATCACATGATGTTGATGTTTTAACGCACGAAGCAGGACATGCTTTCCAAGTTTATCAAAGTAGAGATTTACTTCCGGAATATCGTTGGCCAACCATGGAAGCAGCAGAAATTCATTCAATGAGTATGGAGTTCTTAGCATGGCCATGGATTGATCAATTCTTCCTAGAAGATACAGCAAAATATAAATTTAACCATTTAGCCGGAGCAGTTTCATTTCTCCCATATGGTGTGTTAGTTGATGAATTCCAGCATCACATCTATGAAAAACCAGAAATGACACCAGATGAAAGAAAAGCAACTTGGAGAAAATTAGAAAAGAAATATATGCCATTTAAAGACTATGGTGATGATGCCTTTATGGAAAAAGGAACATTCTGGTTCAGACAAGGACATATCTTCGGATCTCCATTCTATTATATCGATTATACGCTTGCTCAAGTTTGTGCATTTCAATATTGGATCAAGCATCAATCTAATCGCAAAGAAGCATTAGACAGTTATTTAGCCTTATGTAGATTAGGTGGTTCAAAGAGTTTCTTAGGTTTAGTAGATTCAGCCCAGTTAATGAATCCATTTAAGAAAGGTACTGTTCATAAAATTGTTGAACCAATCAAAGCTTATCTTGATGCAGTAGATGACACAAAACTCTAATTAATTAAAATATACAAATAAGAAAAAGCCCAGTTAATCTCTTAACTAGGCTTTTTTAGACTTATTTTTTAGATATGAATAAATCGAGTCTGCAGCTTGCATTCCATCATAAACTGATTTTGCAATTTGCAATTTTCCACCGATGATATCACCAGCTGCGAATAATCCTTCAATATTGGTTTGGTAATTTTCATCCACGCTAATATTGTTTTTTTCGACAATGACTCCGAGTTGAGATGCGAAATCTACTGAACTTGGAACGCCAAGTGCAATGAAGACACCGTCAATAGGATACTCACCTTTGTCTGTTACAATATGCGTGATTTTTTCATCACCTTTAAATGACAATACAATGTCTTTAATCACTGTATTTTGAACCTCACATGTAAGTTCATTGCCATGTGTAAATACCGTTACATCACTAGAGATTCTATTGAGATATTCTAGTTCGTGTTGCATATATGCGCCACAACCAATAATTGCTAATTTCTTTCTTCTATAAAAATAGCCATCACAAGTTGCACACATACTAATACCTTTTCCACGGAATTTAGTAAAACCGGAAATATTAAGTGTTTGTCTTGTTTTACCTGTAGCTAATAATACAGATAGAGCTTCATAGGTTTTGTGTTGTGTTTGTACAGTAAATCCCATCTCACTTTGTTTCAATGAAATCACAGAATCAGTGATCACTTGAATACCGAGTTTTTTTGCTTGATCTACACCTTGTTGAATTAACTTGTTGCCCTCAATTGGTTCTTGGAGTCCATAGTAATTTTCTACTAAATCAGAATAACCATCTAATGCACCTAAGTCTTTACCGATGACTAAAGAATCAATACCGGTTCTTTTAAGATAAATGGCAGCAGTAACACCTGCAGGACCATATCCGATAATAATGACCTTCTTCATACTTCTAATAATTTTCTCAAAGTAGCTTTAGATTGCACACCGATGATAGATTGATGAACTTTACCGTTCTTAAAAACAACGATTGTTGGAATACTCATAATGCCGAATTGGTCAGCAATTTCATATTCTGCATCAACATCAAGTTTACCAACTTTTGCTAATCCAGCAACTTCTTTATCAAGTTCTTCAAGAATTGGAACAACTCTTAAACATGGACTGCACCAAGTTGCCCAAAAATCAACAAGTACTGGGACATTACTCTGTAAAACTTCTTTTTCAAAATTTTCTGTTGTTAAATGTAATACCATTTTATTTCACCTCATTTATATTCATTACCATTATAAAGAATTATATCAAAAAACGCTATCTATTTACTTTATATAATTATAAAAATGGTAAAAAAAGTTATTCAAAACACATTTTATATCTTCACTTAGTGAAAACTCTAAAATTCAGTACGGTAACCTTTATTATATTTCTTATACATGATATAATGTTATGGTACGAAATGTAGGTGAATTTGATGATTAAAGTGAGCGATTTGAGCTTTTCATATAACAGTGTTGATGAAGCATTAAAACATATTAATCTAGAGATATCCAAAGGTTCTTGGGTATCTGTTTTAGGCCATAATGGTTCAGGTAAATCAACATTAGCAAAATTACTTGTAGGATTGCTTTCTCCATCTAATGGAGAGATTTATATTGAAGGTATGAAACTCGATGAAGAACATATTTCTGATATTCGCAAAAAAATTGGTATTGTTTTTCAAAATCCTGATAATCAATTTGTTGGTGTAACAGTTAAACACGATATTGCGTTTGGTTTAGAAAACCAATGCATTCCATATGATCAAATGGTTGAAAAAATTCACCATTATGCTTCACTTGTAGGTATGGAGGAATTTTTGAGTAAAGAACCTCACCAACTTTCAGGTGGACAGAAGCAACGTGTTGCTATTGCTGGTGCGCTTGCGATGGAACAAGACATCCTTATTCTAGATGAAGCAACATCGATGTTAGATCCAGAAGGCACTCATGAAATTATAGAACTCATCAAAGTATTAAATAAAGATTTAAATAAAACGATTATCACCATCACTCATGATTTATCATTTGCCGCACAAAGCGATCATTTAATTGTTCTTAAAGATGGTGAAGTTATTTTAACCGGGACACCAAAAGAAGTATTCAACCGAGAAGACTTATTAAGATCTTCACATCTTGAATTACCTTTTGCTTTAGGTCTTTATAACGAAGTAGCAAAAGATGGTTCAATTGACCACAAAGTTTTGGAGGCACTATGGGCATTCAATTCAAAGATGTAAGCTTTTCATATAAAGGCTTAAAAGTTAATTATGATGCCATTCGCCATATCAATTTAGATATAAAGAGCAAGAATGAATTTATTGCTATTGTCGGTCAAACCGGTTCTGGTAAATCTACTCTTGTTCAGCATATGAATGCATTATTGCTTCCTAGTAGTGGAAATGTTGTTGTTTTCGGACAAAATTTACCACCCAAGAAGAAAGAAAAGATTAATTATCTTCGTCAGAAGGTTGGTCTTGTTTTTCAGTTTCCTGAATATCAGTTATTTGAAGAAACAATTATCAAGGATATTATGTTTGGACCTAAGAATTTTAAATCTACAGAAATCGATGCAATGGAAATGGCAAAAAGAGCTGCTCAAATTGTAGGTATCGATGAATCTCTATATGAACAATCCCCATTTAGAATCAGTGGAGGACAAATGCGCAGAGTAGCTATTGCTGGTATTCTAGCAATGGAACCTGAAATTCTTGTTTTAGATGAACCAACGAGAGGACTGGACCCTAAGGGAAGAAATGATCTCATGAAAATCTTTAAAGAACTCCATGAAAAAGATAACAAGACAATTATTTTGATTTCTCATGATATGGATTTAGTTTCAGAATATGCTAAAAGAGTGATTGTTCTTGATGAAGGAGAACTTGTTTTTGATGGCACAAAAGAAGCTCTTTTTGAACATCCTAATTTTGATTCATTTCATTTGGATTTGCCGACACCATTAAAGATACTGAAATACTTAGAAAAAGAAGTAGGTATTCCATATTTACCTAAGTATGATTTTGATAGCCTCCTTAATTATTTGAAGGAGGTTGCTCATGAATAATATTACAATAGGACAATTTATTCCTGGAAACTCCTGGTTACATAAATTAGATCCAAGAATTAAACTGCTTAGTCTTGTGATTTTACTTGTTGGAACTTTTCTTATTCCAATTTCTGTTAACAGGATACCTTTAATCACGATGTCTCTTATATTCGTAGGTATCATGATTTTGACAGCATCATCAGGCATTCCGATGAGAAAAGTATTAAACGGTCTCAGACCGATTGTATTTCTTTTAACATTTACTTTTTTCATCCAATTATTTTATGTAAAAACTGGTGCATTAGTAACCGATCCAATCGTTATGTATATTTCATTAACGAGTATTACAGCAATTATTATTTGGCTCGTATTTTATAATTGGTCAAAAAAATATATTAAGACACGGATTCTCTATTTTTTCTTCACAGCATTTATGGTTTTCTTTATTCAAGCGATGTTGCCTTATGTAGGATTTACAAGTTATACATTATACATCTATGATGAAGGGCTCATTCGCGCTGGTTTTATCTTTATCCGTATCACGAATGTCATCATTATGACATCGCTCTTAACTTTTACAACGATGACGACAGATTTAAACTATGGTATTGAATCTTTACTTAAACCATTAAAAGTCATTAAGGTGCCTGTTGATGTTATTGCGATGATGTTATCATTAACTTTAAGATATATACCAACATTGTTAGGTGAAACCGAAAAAATCATGAAAGCACAAGCATCTAGAGGTGTTGATTTTAAAGAAAGTAAATTTAAAGATAAAGTTGTTCAAATTATCTCTTTACTCATTCCGGTATTTGTTATCTCATTTAAACGGGCTGAAGATTTAGGGAACGCGATGGAAGTTCGAGGCTATGTTATTGGTGCCAAACGCACGAGAATCGATGAATATCATATTGGATTCGTTGATATTTTTAGTTTGATTATCTCTTGTGTCATACTCGGATTAATTATCTATTCTAAGGTGATCTCATGAGATATATGGCGATTGTGAGTTATGATGGTTCAATCTATCATGGATTTCAAAAACAGATCAATGGCCTAGGGATTCAAGAGGTTATCGAAAAGGCTTTTCGTTTGATGACACAAACTGAAATCAAAATTCATGGTGCAGGAAGAACAGATAAAGGTGTCCATGCGATGGGACAAACTTTTCACTTTGACAGCACACTCAATATGGAGCCTTCAGATTGGTTACGTGTAAATGATAGATTGCCTTTAGATATCAGGATTAAGAAAATCAAGAAGGTTAAACCTGATTTTCATGCAAGACATAGTGCCAAATCTAAGATCTATTCATATGTTATTGCAAAGAAACCAAGTACGGTATTTTCGAAAAACTATGAAGTTTATATTCCAAACTTAAATATTGAATTAATGAGAACATCTCTTAATGATTTTTTAGGAACACATGATTTCAAAGGTTTCTCACAATTTGTTAAAGATAAACCTACTGTTAAAACAATTTATAGTGTAGCTATCAAAGAAACAAAAAAATCATATACTTTTGTTTTTCATGGCAATAGTTTCTTAAAATATATGGTCCGCTCAATGATGGGAACACTTATTCAAATTGGATTAGGTAGGAAAGAACCATCTGTAATTAAGGAAATATTTGAAACAAACGATAGAGCACTTGCTGGGAAAACAGCAGAAGCAAGAGGATTATTTTTGGTCAAAATCTTCTATTAACATGCTATAATTAATGCAAGAGGAGAGATGAAATGTTTATCACTTTTGAAGGTGGCGAAGGCACCGGGAAAACTACATTAATCAAAGACGTTGCTGAAATACTAAGTCAGGATCATGATGTTATTACATCAAGAGAACCTGGTGGAAGTATGATTGCTGAAGCAATCAGAGACGTCATCTTGAACCCTAAATATAAAGGAGTTACTCCTTATACGGAGGCTCTTCTTTTAGCTGCAGCAAGAGCACAGCATTTAGATGAAATCATCTTGCCAGCATTAAATGAAAACAAAATTGTTTTATGTGATCGATATTTAGATAGTTCACTTGCTTATCAAGCATATGCAAGGGATTTAGGGCTTGAGTTTGTATTAAATATTAATCAATATGCCACATATCATATGCCTAATCTAACCTTTTATATCGATTTGGACCCTCGTGTTGGTATGGCAAGAATTTCTAATAGAGATAAATATGACCGACTTGATCAAGAGACTGTTCTTTTCCATCAAAAAGTTAGAGATGGATATTTAAAGATTGCTTCTATGTATCCTAATCGTATTGTAACTATTGATGGCACTCAAACAATTGAAAATATCAAGAGTCAGATTATCGCTAAAATTCGAGAAAATCTATGAAGAAAGCTTATTATTTTTTCAAACAGACAATTCTAAAAAATAGACTCGCACATCTCTATTTGATTAGCGGACCAAAAGGAAGTGGAAAGTCACAATTAGTTGATGATGTTGCCTTCTTAATTTTGAGTCAACACCTAGAGGATTCAACACATTTAAAGCAACAAATTGCTGAACGCAAAGTCGCTAATTTAATGGTTGTTGAACCAGATGGGCTATCTATTAAAAAAGAACAGATATTAGCACTTCAAACGGAATTTTCTAAAACAGCACTTGTGAGTGGACCTCGCATATACGTTATAAAAAATATTGAAAAGATAGGCACCAGTGCAGCAAATAGTTTACTCAAATTTATGGAAGAGCCACTTAGCCACAATGTTTATGGTTTTCTTCTAACCGATAATGTTGAAGACGTCATAAGAACCATTGTTTCTAGAAGTCAAATCCTTCATTTAAAGAGTATTGATGAAAAGGATTTGGAACTAGAATTACTAGAACAAGGTATCGATGAGAAGATTGCAGTTCTTGTTCCATACCTTACTAAAAATATAGATGAAGCGATTTTATTTGCAGAAAACCCTAATTTTGTAGAGATGGTCAATTTTCTTGAAGAAATGATTACACATTGGTCTGATAAAGATATTTCTTTCCCACTTTATTTTGCACAAAAGGGAAGATTTCTTATTCAAGACAGAGACTTCTTTATGAATTTTCTTGAGCTTATTCTTTTATATTTCTTAGATTTGATTCACTATAAAGCACATCAAGAGATTACATATCAGTTTTTAAGAGAACAAATTCAACTGCAAAGCGATTTATTAGAAATCAAAGATATCAATTTATTTATTGAAAAGATACAATCCATATTGGAACAACAATCGTATTATATCAATCTCGAACTCGCGCTCGATCAATTGTCTTATACGTTGGAAAAGATGAGGTGAGAAAGTGAAAGTTGCTTTAGTACAATTCAAAGAAGCAGGCAAGAAGTATTATTTCTCCTATGGGGATTTAGAAATAGATGTTAATGATTTTGTTGTTGTTGAAACAACAAGGGGCATTGAAATAGGTAAAGTTTACCTATTCAAAGAAATTGAAGAAACAGATTTAATTAGTGAATTGAAGCCTATTATTAGAAAAGCTAATGAAGGTGACATTAAAGAAGATGAATACAATCAAACACTTGAATTAGGCGTGATTGAAAAATCAAAAGTGTTAGCTGTTCAAAATGAACTTGAAATTAAAGTTCTAGGTGCTGAATATACACTTGATCGAAAAAGATTATTAATCTATTTTGAATCTGAAACACGGGTTGATTTTAGAAATCTTGTCAGAGATTTGAGCGAAATTTACCATACTCGTATTGAACTTAGACAAATTGGTCCAAGGGATGCAGCAAAAATGATTGGCGGCATTGGTCCATGCGGTTTAATTCTATGTTGCACAACATTCATTGGAGAATTTGATACTGTCTCTATCAAAATGGCTAAAAATCAAAATATTGCATTAAATCCACAAAAGATTTCAGGCGTTTGCGGAAAACTTTTATGTTGCATTAAGTATGAAGATGATGTCTATACTGAATTAAAGAAAATTTTACCTGATGTAAATGAAAAGGTTCAAACCGAAAAAGGTTTAGCTAACGTCATTGATTTAAATATCATCGGTCAAAAAGTTAGAGTCAAACATATCGATGGTGAAGGTATCGAATGGTTACCTCTATCAGGAATTAAGCGTAGTGAATAATGTTAAGAACAGTCCTTGGTACAGATCTTTGGATCGATCAAAAATCAAGACATGCTTTTAATTTAGATACCGTTTTATTGGCCGATTTTGTCAAGGTCCCAGCACGAACTAAAACACTCTATGATTTTGGAACTGGCGCTGGAGCATTGATTCTGTATATGAGTAAAAAGACAAAAGCTAAAATTATTGGTATTGAAGTTCAAGAAGAACGATTTAAACAAGCGATTCACAATATTGAGATCAATCATCTTGAGCAGCAATTATCGTGTTTACATCAAGATATTAGAAAAGCAGAGATTATGGATGCTGATGTTATCATTAGTAATCCTCCATTTTTTAAGGTCAGTGAACATACAAGTGTTAATGACAACGAAGAAGAAACTATAGCAAGACACGAAGTCATGCTCACTTTATTAGAGTTAGTTGAAGCTGCAGCAAAATCATTAAAATTTGGTGGTCATTTCTTTATGATACATAGACCAGATCGATTGGCTGAAATTGTTGATGTTTTCAACAAGCATCACCTAGAAATCAAACGTGTTAGATTTGTTCACCCATATTTAAATGCAAATCCCAATCATGTATTAATTGAAGCTATTAAAAATGGTCAACCAGGTATGAAGGTTGAATCACCACTTATCCTATATGAAGACAAACATATATTAACCAAAGAATTGGTAGATATTTACGGAGGGAAAAAATATGCTACTCAGCGTACTTAATCGAAAAGAAAAATTAAAATTTTTAGATTTAGCCATGCGTATGGTATCTGTTGATGGATCACCTAACGAGGTTGAGCAAAGATTGCTCAACATGATGCTTGCTGAAGTTGGAGATAATATTGTTGCTGAATATCATTTTTCATTAAGCAAGAATCTAAAACAGACGACTGACTACTTTATTTCTTCAACAGCTAAAGTTAAAAACATCATTTATCTTAATCTGCTTAAGGTTGCCATGTCTGATGATTTTTATAATACTTCAGAGCATCTATTTTTAGAAGAACTAAGAGAAAAGTTAAATATTGATGAAACTAAGAAAAAACAACTCATGCGTCTTGTCTATACCGAAAGAGATCTAAGAGAACGTGCAAAGAGAGTTGTCGGTCACTAATGCAAAAAAGCTTTAAGGATCCCAAACCAACACTATTTGTCGTATCTACTCCGATTGGCAATTTAGGAGATATTTCATATCGCGCTGTAGAAATACTGAGTGAAGTTGACGTAATTCTTGCAGAGGATACGAGAACATCATCAGTATTACTTCATCATTATCAAATTAAAAAACAAATGATGAGCTATCACGAATTTAATAAGGATGAAAAGGAATCTCAAATCATTGGTCTTTTAAATGAAGGGAAGAACATTGCACTCATCAGTGATGCGGGTACTCCTGGTATTAACGATCCTGGATATGAAATCATTAAGAAGGTTATTGAATCAGGATTTTATGTAGTTTCTATTCCTGGAGCAAGTGCGATACTTGCTGCAATCGTCACATCAGGATTAATTATTCAACCCTTTACCTTTTTAGGATTTTTGCCGAGAAAACAAGCTGAGATGAAAAAAGTATTGAATGATTATATTAATCGTAAGGAAACACTTGTTATTTATGAATCTCCATTGCGTGTTGCTAAAACTTTAGGGATATTATTTTCGACACTAGGACAAAGAAATATTGCTTTAGCTAGAGAACTTACGAAAGCTTTTGAAACCATTATTAGAACAACCTTAAGTGAAGCACAAGAGATGGAGCATAATACAAAAGGCGAGTATGTCATCATTGTTGAAGGCAACAATAATATAGAAATTCATTTTGATGAAACCATTACTAAGCATGTTGAAAGATTAGTACAATCGGGATTGGCCGAAAAAGAAGCAATGAAACAAGTTGCTGTAGATCGCGAAATTCCTAAAAGTGAAGTTTATCAAGCATTTAAGATTGACAATAAAAAATAGTTGATTTTTAATTTAATTCGTATATAATAAGATTATTATAGGCAATGAGAAAAAGAGTAGTTGGATGGATGAGTTTAGAGAGTTCGTGGTTGGTGAAAACGAATCCTGCATCTGATGAACATGGTTTTCGAGCCTTTTGGTCGATATGTAGATCAAAACGTGAGTCCGCGTTAAGGATTTTAAAGTGCTAGCTATGCTAGAACTAAGGTGGTACCGCGAATTTTTCGTCCTTAGATTTTTTTAAGGACGATTTTATATTTTTATGGAGGTAAAGAAAATGAACAAAACCTATTATTTAACAACTGCAATCGCATATGCATCAGCAATCCCTCATATTGGAAATGTCTATGAGGCTATTTTAGCTGACGCAATTGTAAGATTTAAGAGATTAGACGGGTATGATGTCTTTTTTCAAACTGGAACAGATGAACATGGCCAAAAAATCGAGAGTAAGGCAGAAGCAAATGAACTATCTCCAAAAACCTATGTAGATACTATTTCATCTGAAATTAAACGCATCTATAAAAAAGTTGGTGTGAGCTATGATCAATTTGTTAGAACAACAGATGAAAGACACATTAAGTCTGTCCAAGCAATTTTTAAAAAACTATATGATCAAGGTGATATCTATTTAGGAGAATATGAAGGATGGTATTCGATTGCCGAAGAAGCCTTCATCCTTGAAAAGGATATCGTTGATGGTAAAGCACCTAATGGTGATATACCAGTATGGACTAAAGAAGCTGCTTATTTCTTAAGACTTGTTCCTTATCAAGAAAGACTGCTCAAACATATTGAGGATCATCCTGAGTTCATTGAACCAGAATCAAGAAGAAATGAAATGATTCAAAACTTCTTAAAAGAACCACTTCCTGATTTATCTGTATCCAGAACTTCATTTTCTTGGGGCATACCTGTTGAATTTAATGAAGGACATATCGTCTATGTCTGGATTGATGCGTTAAGTAATTATATTACAGGACTTGATTATAATCCTGATGAACCTAATTCACTGGCATTTAATAAATACTGGCCAGCAGATGTTCATTTGATTGGCAAAGATATTTTAAGATTCCATACGATATACTGGCCGATCATCTTAATGGCTCTAGGTTTAGAGTTACCAAAACAAATTTTTGGTCATCCATGGATTTTAGTGAATAAGGGAAAAATGAGCAAATCCGTTGGAAACGTCATGTATACGGATGACTTAGTGCGTTATTTTGGTGTTGATACCATAAGATATTATGTACTCCACGAAATTCCTTTTGCTCAAGATGGCAATATCACATTTGAGCTCATCATTGAAAGAAACAATAGTGACTTGGCAAATACAATCGGTAATCTAGTCAACCGAACCATTGGTATGGCACATAAATATCGTGAAGGTGTAATTAAAAAAGTAATACTAGATGAACCATTTGAGTTGAGTTTAAAAGAAAAGAGCTTAGAGGTTCTTCCAGCTATTAGAAAACATATGGATGAACTTAAGGTTTCTGATGCTCTAGAAGAAGTGGTTAAACTCGCAAGATCTGCCAATAAGTATATTGATGTTTCTGAACCTTGGGCATTATTCAAAAATCCAGAAAAACAGGAGCTATTGGATCATGTACTTTACCATTTGGTTGAAACCATCCGGTTTATTGCCATAACTCTTCAGCCTTTTATACCAAACACTTCACAAAGAATAGCCGATCAAATTGGTATTAATGATTTAAGTTTTGAATCACTAACTGAATTTGGTAATTATAGAGAACAAACATTAGGTAAAGCAGAAGTGTTATTTGAACGCTTTGATACTGTTAAAAAATTAGAGGAGATTCTCAAAGACAGAGATGAATAAAGTTAGAACTTGGCTTCGTTCGGAAGCATATAAAGATAAAATATACCCTGAACTTGAACGATTAATTGCAGTTGTCGTCTTTACCATCATTTATGGTGTTGGGGTATCATGGTTTCTTGAAGCCTCAGTCGTTCCTCTTTATACAGGTGGTATCCCGGGTTTAGGACAGCTTGTTAGAGATGCGATGTTTGTGTGGTTTTCAATTGATGTAGGATCTCATTTTCTAGGAATTTTTGTCATCATTATGAATATACCAGTTTTACTGGTTGGGTGGTTTGGAGTTTCTCACAAGTTCACCATTCACTCACTCATTTCCGTCCTCGTTCAAGCAACCATCTTAAGCTGGTTTCCGAAAGTTGATATGGGACTTAATGGCGTTGAACACGTGTTTGCTGCTGCAGTTCTTGGTGGTTTACTCATCGGTATCGGGGCAGGTGGAGCACTTCGCTTTGGCACATCAACGGGTGGGCTAGATATCTTGGCGCAATACTTTTCATTTAAAAAAGGTAAATCGGTTGGATTTATTTCAATGTTAATGAATTTATTCATTGCTGTCATTGGGGCACTAATCGTTGGTGGTAATGTAGGACCTAGTGGTCAAATCATCAGTGGAGGCGTCATTGCTTCATATACAGTCATAAGAATTATAGTCTCAACGATTATGACTGACCGGATGCATACATCTTATCAATTCTTATCTGTTGATATCATTACAGTTACACCAAAAGCGCTCGTTGCTGAAATTTTGCAAAAGGTATATCGTGGTGTAACCTTGATCAAAGCTGAAGGTGCTTTTTCTCAAAATGAAAAGACATTGATTTACGTTGTTATATCCGCATATGAATTGCACGGTTTATTACAACTTGTTAAGCATGTTGACCCAACAGCATTTATCGTAACACGACCTGTTAAAAATGTTTATGGAAACTTCAAAAGAAAAACAATCGCATAGAAGACCTCGCTGAGGTCTTTTGTTCTTATTGGGTAATAAGCATGTATTTGATGGAAAAGTTGCTTATTTATTGATATAATGACGGTGGGCACATGATGAAGTGAAAACAAAATGAAACAAAGGAGAAACGTTTAATGATCTATACATGTACACTCAATCCAGCGATTGACTATATCATTAATTTAAAGACTTTAGAGACAAATAAACTCAATCGAATTGAACAATCTCTTTTTAGAGCTGGTGGAAAAGGGATCAATGTTTCTATTGTTTTGAACAATCTAGGCATAGAAAGTGTTGCACTAGGATTCTTAGGTGGATTTTCTGGATCATTTATCCGCCAGGATTTAAAGAACTACCCACTTATTCAAAATGATTTTGTTGATATAGAAGGAACAACTAGAATTAACATTAAACTCAATCATGGATTTAAAGAAACGGATTTAAATGAAAAAGGTCCGATTGTATCTGATCAAGATTTTCAAATAATGATTGATAAGATCAAAAAATTGACTCCCGATGACCTACTCATTTGTTCTGGCAGCATGTGTGCAGGGCAAGATGACGCTTATTTAAATATTGCTAAGGCATGTGACGAAAAGCAAATTAAGTTCATCATGGATATTCCTGGCAAGGAACTCTTAGATTTCATTCGATTTAAACCATTTTTGATTAAACCTAATTTAGAAGAACTAGAAGCATATTTTGATGTCAAAATAGGTTCTATGGATGAACTTGTTGAATATGGGAAAAAGTTGATTGAATTAGGCGCACAAAATGTTTTGATTTCTATGGGCTCTAAGGGATCACTATTTATCAGTAACCAAAAGATATATCGTGCGAGTCTGATTCATGGACACGCCATCAATACAACTGGCGCAGGTGATTCAATGATTGCCGGATTTGTCAGTGCCTATGTAGAAAATCAAGATTTAAAAAATGCTTATTTAAGTGCAGTGTCTGCTGGATCAGCAACTGTCTTTGAAGAAGGGCTAGCACAACAAGAGACACTTAAGAGTTATCAAAAGAAAATAAAAATAAAGGAGATTCACTTATGAAAATTACAGAACTCATCGATCTTCCACTCATTGAACTTAATTTAAAAGCAAAATCGAAAGATCAGGTTATCCATGAACTTTGTGGTTTATTGAAGTCTGACAATCGTATATCTGATATAGATCTATTTATAGATGACATTTATGAAAGAGAAGCACTTGGCTCAACGGGCATTGGATTTAAAATTGCCATTCCTCATACAAAGTCAAAGTATGTTACAAAACCATCTTTAGTTTTCGGTAGATCAGAGCATAGTATTGAATTTGAAAGTTTAGACAATGAACCAGCAAAATTATTCTTCTTGATTGCTATGCCTGAAGCAGGTTCAAATAGTCATCTTCAAGTTCTAGCACTTTTATCAAGAAATTTAATTCATGAAGAGTTTAGAGAACAACTTTTAGAAGCGAAAACTGCTGTAGAAGCACTTTCTATTTTAAAGACCATTGATAAGGCATAAATATGGTTAAAATTGTTTGTGTAACTGCATGCCCTACGGGTATTGCTCATACATATATGGCAGCTGAAATGCTTGAACACACAGGAGAACTCATGGGTATCGAAGTTCTTGTCGAAACCAATGGTGCGATGGGTGTTGAAAACAAATTAAAAGTTAAGGATATAGAAGAAGCAATTGCAGTGATTGTTGCTGCTGATATTAAAGTTGAGATGAAACGATTTATCGGAAAACCACTCATTGAAGTTCCTGTATCCGATGCGATTTTCGAAGCTAAGGCACTTCTCCAAGACGCGATAGACGGTAAATATTCAACTTATTAAAAGGTGATTGAATGAAAAGAAGATGGAACATCTATAAGAATATGATGAATGGTGTCACCTATTTACTCCCGTTTGTTGTTGCGGGAAGTATTTTTATTGCATTTGCTTTTATGGTTAACTCAACAAGTTTTGGAAATATAGACTTTGGGACAGGAACGACGATACAAACATGGTTCCAAGAAACTGGAGCCATCATTATGGGGTTTGTTCTCCCTGTTTTAGCGGGGTACATCTCATACGCAATCGCAGATCGTCCAGGTATGCTCCCGGGATTTATTGCTGGGGCTTTAGCATTAGCAGGTGATAGTGGGTTTCTCGGTGCGCTTCTCGGTGGGTTTATTGCTGGATACGTTTCCTTAGGTTTAATTAAGCTTTTTGATCATCTACCGCATTCGTGGAGTGGTATCAAGACAATCATCCTATTTCCAGTGCTTGGAATCCTTTTTACAGCCATTCTAATGCTTGGTGTGAATGTTGTTGTTACACCATTATCAAATAGCCTACAAACCTTTTTAAGCGGGTTAAATGGATTGAGTGCAATCGTTATTGGATTGTTAGCTGGCGCGATGATGGCCTATGATATGGGAGGGCCAGTCAATAAGATTGCTTATCTTATAGGCGTAGCATCAATCATCAATGGTACATCATCGATGCTCATGGCATCAGTGATGGTAGGAGGCATGACGCCCCCTTTAGGAATCGCTCTTGCAACCCTTCTTTTCAAGAAGAAATTTACAGGTGAACAAATTAAACTTGGAAGAAATAATTGGATTATGGGAGCAACCTTCATGACGGAAGGTGCAATTCCATTTGCCTCAGAAAATCCTAAAGCAGTCTTGCCATCTATTATGATTGGTAGTGCAATTGCTGGATCTCTTACTGCAATATTTCAAACGACACTTTCAATTCCACATGGTGGCATCTTTGTTATTGTCTTCATGCATAATTGGTGGGGATTTGTTATTGCATTATTGTCAGGTATGATTGTGACTGCATTCATGTTAGTCATCAGATTAACTACCCACAAGAAAGCTACCTAAAACGCTTTCTTTTTTTTTACATCAAAACACCTTTACTTTTAAATTATGGGTTGCTATAATGAAGAAGTATTCAATGTATCGTATAATCGACCTGATGTGGAGGTCAAGTTTCTACCGTGAGCCCGTAAAATTCACGACTACGATATGAAAACACCTTTTTTTATTGTTTTCATATGTAGAAACCACTAAATTATTTTCGTGGTTTTTTTATTTTTGAAAAATACGTCTGAATACAAAAAAAAGAAAAAGGAGAATAAGAATGGAACGTATTAAAAAGTTTTTCAAGATTGAAGAACGTGGGAGTTCAATTAAGATTGAACTATTAGGCGGTCTAACGACCTTTCTCACAATGGCCTATATTTTATTTGCAAATCCTAACTTAATGGGTGGTGTTGTTTCAGATGGATCTGGTGGAAGTATTCAATTAGTTGCAGGCCTTGATTTACAAGCGGTGTTCTTTGCAACAGCACTTTCTGCAGGGTTAGCAACAATTGCAATGGGGTTAATTGCTAAGTTGCCTGTAGCGCTTGCACCAGGCATGGGTTTAAATGCTTTCTTCTCATTTACCGTTGTTGTTGGTATGGGCTATTCATGGGAACAAGCTTTAGCAGCTGTTTTGGTTTCTGGTGTTCTATATTTGATTATTTCTCTTGCTGGTCTTCGAGCAAAAGTTGTTAATGCAATTCCACAATCACTTAAATTAGCGATTGGTTCTGGTATTGGATTCTTCATCGCTTATATTGGCCTAGTTGATGTTGGTATTATCGTTCAAGGTAATGGCACACCGACTGCTCTAGGTGATTTAACAAATCCTGTTGCTTCATTAGCATTATTTGGTATCATCTTGACAATGGTTTTATTAGCATTTAGAGTCAAAGCAGCAGTGTTCTTCGGACTAATTGGTACTGCAGTTGTCGGTTTATTTGTCGGTTTGGTTTTCGGAATAGCTGATATGCCAGCTCTTCCAACTTTTGAAGGAGCCTTTCCTTCACTAGCTCCAACTTTTGGTCAAGCTATTTTAGCCATTCCATCATTACTTGTTCATCCAGTTGGATGGTTTGCAATCTTTGCATTCTTATTTGTAGATTTCTTCGATACATCAGGTACTTTATTGGCAGTAACTGGTCAAATGGAAAATGTAACAGAAGAAGATATTCAAAGAGCAAATATCGTTGACTCATCTGCAACTGTTGTTGGATCTATCTTAGGAACTTCAACAACGACATCTTATATTGAATCATTATCTGGTATTGGTGCAGGTGCGAGAACAGGACTAGCTTCAGTATTCACGGGTATCTTATTCTTACTTTCTGTTTTCTTAGCGCCACTATTAAGTGTATTTACATTTGGTGTAACTGCAGCTGCAATGGTCATTGTAGGAACAATGATGGCTGCTTCAATTGGTAAAATTGAATGGGATAAATGGCAAATTGCGATTTCTAGTTTCATGACAATCTTGGTTATGGTTTTATCTTACTCAATTTCGAATGG
Organism: Bacillota bacterium; assembly: GCA_018817915.1. Taxonomy (GTDB): domain Bacteria; phylum Bacillota_I; class Bacilli_A; order Acholeplasmatales; family Acholeplasmataceae; genus Peloplasma. The sequence goes on along the minus strand of JAHISX010000041.1, from coordinate 435 downwards.
TATTGGATTTGGATTCTTAACATATGTTGTTGTTATGTTGGCTAGTAAAAAAGGCAAGGAAGTTAGTCCTCTCCTTTACGGAGTAACTGCATTCTTCGTCATTTATATGGTTTTACTCAATATTTTATAATTTCCTAGAAGTAAATAACTAATAAAATTGAATGAAATAATAAAAATCAGAGGTGTTTGCAAATCTTCTGATTTTTTATTATATTTTATTACAACTCATTATTATTTGATATTTTATGTACGATTTTTAGTATTTTTGAGGTATCTATGTCCGATATTTGGATTAGGTAGTGTCAAAAGTTTAATGGAAGATATGGAAGATTCGAGTTAAGAGACGTATTTAGCCTCTTCAAATAAAGTGCCGGTATAGTCAATTAATTTAAGCCATTGATTTGGCATCAAATCATTATCACTTAGGACTTCAAG